>JAFVDZ010000005.1 GCA_017478205.1 Spirochaetales bacterium
TCGTGCTACGCTATGGATTTCCTGGTGGCCCTGGAGGAGTGGCAACACACGTTCCCATCCCGAACACGACAGTGAAACACTCCATCGCCGATGGTACTGGATTTCGTATCCGGGAGAGTAGGACGCTGCCAGGTTTTTTTTGCTCCTCCTTTAGGAATTGATTTTCCTTAATTTATATACAAGCCATCAGGAATTGTTTCTGATGGCTTGATTTGTATTCAAATAATAAAAATTATTTGACTGAATACAATTTGATAGTTTAAAATCTATTTGTTTTTCAACAGGAGAGCATATGGTACAGAGCCGTGATATTGCAACATTGATATATGATACTCTCGCAGAAAGAATCCTAAATCTTGATTTGATGCCAGGTTCATCCATCTATGAAGCTGATGTTTGTGATGAATTCGAAGCATCCAGAACACCAGTAAGGACTGCTATGCAGCGCCTATCTGATAAGGGGCTACTTGATATACTTCCATATAGGACAAATCGTATCAGCCTAATAGATTCTGAAATAGTTTCTCAGCTCATATACTCCAGAGCTGCAATTGAAGAGAGAGTTATCAGAGATTTCATTGAGCTTGATGATCCTTTACTTGTCGAAGATGTCGAGCATATGATCAGAAAGCAGAATATTCTGATAAAGCAGGAGAATTTCAAGACTGAAGATTTCTTCAGACTTGATTCTGATATGCATAGAATCTGGTTTTCTGCGACAGGACGAAATGTAATCCTTGATTTCTTCTATTCTAATAACCATTACTCCAGAATCAGAATGCTGGATATGAAGAAGCACAAGGATTATAAAATTATTATCAACGAGCATGAGGCGCTGTATGATATGATCAAGAATAATAAAGTAGAGCTCATTCATTCTCTTGTATATGATCATCTATCAAGTGGCTTCAATAGAGTCATGGCAAGAGCTGACAGTGAGCTTAAGAATTTTCTGATCTGAATTAGAACAACAACATAAGGAGTGTTATATGATAGATATTCGTTACTCAACGGGAAAGGAACCATTCAAGAGAATGACCACAGAGGAACTCAGAGATGAGTTCCTTATCAAAGATATCTTCATCGCTGATGATATCACTTGTGTATATTCTCACGTCGACAGAATCGTCACTATGGGCTGTATGCCAGTAAATGCAAAGGTCAGTGTCGACAAGGGTCTTGATTGCTGGAAGAACTTTGGTGCAAAGTTCCTCCTCGAGAGAAGAGAGCTTGGTACTATCAACATCGGTGGTGATGGTATCGTTACAGTCGATGGCAAGAGCTATGATGTAAACAACTATGATGCGATCTACGTTCCAATGGGCTCAAAGGAAGTCTTCTTCGAGTCTAAGGATGCAGCAAAGCCAGCAAAGTTCTATATCCTTACAGCTCCAGCTCACAGAGCATATCCTCTCACAGTAATCCCATATGAGAAGGCAAACCACAAGAAGCTTGGTTCTCTCAAGGATTCCAACGAAAGAACTATCAACCAGTATCTGCACCCAGATGTACTCGAGACATGTCAGCTTTCAATGGGCCTTACACATCTCGAGGTAGGTTCTGTCTGGAATACAATGCCAGCTCATACTCATGAGAGAAGAATGGAAGTCTACTTCTATTTCGATATTCCTTCTGAGCAGGCAGTCTTCCATATCATGGGTGAGCCACAGCAGACAAGACACATCATCGTTCACAATTATGAGGCTGTCATCAATCCAAGCTGGTCAATCCACTCAGGCTGTGGTACAACCAACTACACCTTCATCTGGGGTATGGTCGGTGAAAACAGAGCTTATGATGACCAGGATTGGCTCAAGACTGAAGATCTGAGATAATTCATTAAAGTGTTGATATGGCCTACCTTCGGGTAGGCTTTTTTGTCTAAATTTTGAATGTAAAAAACTTTACTTCTTTAAATACAAAGACGCTTTGTGTTAGTATTTTTCTATGGCATTAATCAGGTTCTTCAAGCCAACATTGAGACGAAAGGACATGGATGCAGTATTGCAGACCATGGTAGATGAGAAGATAGGTCCAGGAGAAAGGAGGAAAGATTTCCTCCGTCTCTTCTGTCAATATGTGAATGCAAAGGATGGTTCTTGTCTCAGAAGCTATATCGATGCACTTGAGATCGCATTATCTAGCTTCTCTCTTGAGAAGGGTAGCAAGCTTGGTGTAAGTGTCCTTTCTCCTGCAATTTATCGTGTAGTTGCAGAGCGACTTGGCCTTGAGATCGTTATGATGGATATAGATCCTCTGACTGGCTGTATCAGTATGGATGCAGTCAAGAAATCAATGGAAGATGGAGTGAATACCTTCCTTATCCATGAACCTGTCTGCCAGCTTCCTCATGGTCTTGAAGGGATCAAGGAGCTTGGTGTCAATGTAATTGAAGATATCACAGAATCTATAGGCAGCAGCTTTGGGGAATCAAAGGCTGGATGTATCGGAAGTGTAATAGTCTGTGGCCTCGAAGAGGATGGGATAATCAGCACAGGTGGCGGTGCAATTGTAGTTTCGCCAGATAATGAAAAAGCAGAAGTGATAAAGGCTCTTGCCAAAGCAACAAGCCCATATACAGAGCTTGCTGATATGAATGCAGCTCTTGGTATCATACAGCTAATTAATCTTCCAGATCTTATAAAGCGCAGAAGTGAAATCTTCAGGATGTATCAGCAAGCGCTTATGAAGACGAACAACAAGCTGTTTGGTGAGAAGAATATTGATTTCAAGTCAAATGGTTTTGTCTTTCCTGTAGTTGTAAATGGACGCCCTGATGAAATAATTGAGTTTGCTCAGAAGTACAATGTTTCCTGTAAAAGAAGTTTTACAAAAAGCATTGGAATTAGATATGCAGACAGGATAGATCTTTTCCCAGGAGCTGTTGATGCTCTTTCTCGAGGGCTATCTTTCCCTCTCTATCCTTTCCTTCAGCCGAAGGATATCGAATCTATTGTGAAGGTCATTGGCCATCTTCCAGGTTGAGGAGAATTGAATGGAACTCAGAGAGGTTGTAATTGTCGCAAATGGCTACAAGGAAAGTGCCCAGAAGGTTTCTAAGGAGATCCAAAGATATCTTGGAAAAAGAAATGTTTCCTCTTCCATAATTGTTACAAGCGATAATACAGATTTCAGCGCGATAAATGCAAAGACCAATCTGGTCATCTCGGTAGGTGGAGATGGAACTGTACTTTCTTCTGCACGTGCTGTGCTTGAGTATGGCATTCCAATCCTTGCTGTAAATCTTGGAACCTTTGGCTATATAACAGAAATAGGTTCAAATGAATGGAAGGATGCTCTCGATGATATCTTCGAGGATAATGAAACTATCAGCAGAAGACTTACTCTCAAGGTAATTGTTCTGAGAAATGGTAAGAATGTATTCAAGGCCTTTGCCTTGAATGAAGCAGTTGTCAGCTCTGCTGGTATTTCAAGAATGGTCCATCTGAACCTAAGTATAAACAATACTCTAGCAGGTCAATTCCGTTCTGATGGACTTATTATTTCAACACCAACAGGTTCAACTGGATATTCTCTAGCAGCTGGTGGCCCTATACTCTATAGCGACATGTCAGCAATAGTTGTCACTTCAGTCTGTCCTTTCACTCTCTCGAATAGACCACTTGTAGTAGGTTCAAATGAGATAATTACAATAAATGTTCCAAAGGGACAGAGAACAGACCTTCTCCTGACTGTCGATGGGCAGATCACATTTGAAATTCTTGAGGATGATGAGGTAGTTGTCGAAAAGAGCAGGTCCAGAATATTGCTCATAAACTCCAAGAAGAGAAACCATACTGAGATTCTCCGCTCTAAGCTGAATTGGTCTGGAGGTAACTTCAATGCTTGAAAGACTTGAAGTAAAGAACTATGTCCTCATTTCATCCCTCACTCTGGAAATGGGTAAGGGTTTTTCTGTAATAACTGGTGAAACAGGCTCCGGTAAGTCTATTCTGCTTGGGGCCTTGGGCCTTATCTTGGGAGAGAAGGCGAAGGCCGATATCGTTCGAGAAGGGGAAAAGGAAGCGCTTGTGAGCGCTCTCTTTACCTATGAAAAGAATTCAGCTGTCGAAAACTTCCTTACCGAGCATGAGCTTGAAGATGAGGAAGGAGAGCTTTCGATTCAGCGAATTGTCAGAGCAAGTGGAAGATCTATTTGCAACATAAACGGAATAAATGTAACACGAGAAACTCTAGAAGAGCTAGGAAGCCTGCTTGTCGATGTTTCAAGCCAGCATGAGCACCAATCTCTATTGAAGAGTGAAGGGCAGAGAAGAGTTCTCGATGCATATTCACTTTCTTCTGATGAGATGAAGAGATATCAAGATGCATATCGCAATATGAAAGAACTTGAAGAAAAACTTCAAAGCCTAAAAGCTGAGCAGGAAAAGAGGGAAGGTGAAATTGATTACATCACCTTCTGCCTCAAGGAAATTGAGAAGGCAAATCTTGTTCCAGGTGAGGATGAAGCACTTTCTGATGAGCTTAAGAGAATCGAAGCAAGTGAGTTTCTTGCAAACGAGACAGTTCAGGCACAGTCGCTTTTGAAGGGTGATATGGAGAGGGGAGCAATATCTCTTCTCGATTCAGCGATCTCATCCTTGATAAAGGCAAGCAAGAAGGATTCCTCTCTCAATGATTATTCATCAAGACTTGAGAGTGCGAAGATAGAGATTGAGGATATTTCAGATTCCCTCCGCGACTACCTTTCATCTCTTACATTCAGCGAGAGTGAACTTGAAGAAAAAAGTTCAAGACTTGCACTCTTGCAGAAGCTAAAGAAGAAGTATGGCCCTCTCCTTGAGAATGTAATCGAGAAGGGTGAAAAACTGAGAGCTGAGCTCGATGCATACGAAAGCTTTGATGGTGAAACAAGTCTATATGAAAAGAAGCTTCAGGATGCAATAAGATTGCTTGATAAAGAGGCTGAAAACATTCACTCAAAGAGAGAAAAGGGAGCAAGAAAGCTCGAAAAAGAGGTTCTCAAGAATCTGAAGCTGCTTGGAATGGAGAATGCATCTTTCCATATTTCTGTCGAGAAAGCTAAGTTAGGTTCTTCTGGCCCTGATAACATTACATTCCTTATTGCAGCAAACAAGGGTGAAAAGGAAGGCTCTCTATCATTGGTTGCTTCAGGTGGTGAACTTTCAAGGGTGATGCTTTCGCTTAAGTGCGCACTTACTGTAAGTGATGAAGTGGATACTCTTCTGTTTGATGAAGTCGATGCTGGAATTGGTGGTCAGATTGCATCCTGCGTTGCTGAGCGCCTTGAGGAGCTTGGAAAGGATCATCAGGTAATTGCAATTACTCACCTTGCCCAGATTGCATCAAGAGCAGTAGAGCACTTTGCTGTAACAAAGAGTGTTGAAAAAGGCAGGACATTCTCTCATATCACTCATCTTGATAGTGATGAGAGAGTTACTGAGATTGCAAGATTGCTTTCAGGCGACAAGGAAAAGATTTCCCTTGAGCATGCAAAGCTGATGCTGAAACGATAAAGAAACAGCCTCCAATTTTGGAGGCTGTCAATCATTTATACTACGAAATTCAATTGTTGATATACCTTGAATGCAAGCTCATCGTTTATCGTAGAGGTTCTCTCTCCGGACTTGAACTCATAAACTGCATTCTGGACATTCTCTGTATCTGGCTCGAGACCATGCCTTCTCGCAAGAGATAGGATATTGAGAATTCGATGAGCATCTTCATTGGTGAAGTTGGTCTTTCTGATCTCCTTTGCACAGCGATCGAGTGAGACAGAGAAGATTCTCTTTACTTCATTCTTCTCATTCTCTCTACCAAACTTCTCGATGAATGAAAGCACTGTATCATAGATCTCCTCCTGCTCATCCCAGAGGAATGCACTGTAGTGGTGGATTGCCAGGTTCTCGATCGTATTTACAGCAAGTCCTAGCTTTTCAAGTATGAAGACAGAGAGGTTATTATTAATTCTTGAAGCAGTGAAATATGCGTAGTTCCTGAGCTGAACTGCAGTGTTTCTTGCTGAAGCAAAGGTCTCGTTGATAAGGGAGTAGGAGATCCACTCTCTTGTTTCATGTATGAGTCTCTGTGGCAGGTCATTTAGAGAAACTTCGAACATATTGAGTTTTTCATCTTCGTTGCCACCCTCGATGTGGAACCTAAGGCCACGCTCGATACTTGGGGAAGAGAGAAGGGTGAACTTGCTCTTTTTTAGACTCATCTTGTCGAAAAGACTTACATTGAAGGTACCACGAGAATCATTCTTGAAAGAAAGGAATGAGAATCGTCCATAGCTATCGATATAATCTTTCTTGTCTGCATAGCATCGATTGATAGTAAAGGCGATTGCAGCCTCTACTTCTCCAGGTAGATCCTTCATTTCATCCTGTGCGATCTGCATTCCATCGCCTTCCTTCTTGATGTTGCTTTCTGCCTTGCTGAGTTCGACAAGGAAAGGCATCATGAGGTTCTCTTCTGTATACTTCTGGAAGCAGTTTGCTGCATAGAGTGCATACTTGATATCCTTTCTTGGCTCAAGTCCTGAGATATCAGCAAAGAAGAAGCCACAGCTTGTGAAGGCATAGTTTCTAAAGAGATAGCCAGCAAGCAGCTCTGCAAGTTTTGTATCATTGCTCTTTGAGAACTCATACTCTTTATGAAGAGATGCAATGAAGTCCTTTGTGCTTGTCTCACCGCAATAGATGCTGCCAGCTTTGATCAAGAGCGAGAAGCAATCGAGTTGACCATTGAAGATAGCATTGACTTCCTTCTCCATCCTCTCATCGATAAGGTCTCCGAGGATATTGAGACTGTTTCTCAGTGGTGTTCTCCACTTCTGGTTCCAGCCATCCTTTCCTCCTGTTGAACAGCCACAGTCCTTGTACCAGCGAGAAACACCATGTGAGCATGACCATGAGGTTCCCTTCTTCTCTTCACCTTCCTTTAAAAATGCATGAAGTGTTGCAGGGTGTTCTTCGAGGTATGTTGCATAGTTTGTGAACTCGAAATCATCTCTTTCATTAACCTTCTTTATGAGGGCAGCAAGAGCCATATCGCCAAAAGGCTCGTGGTGACCATAGATTTCACCATCTGTTGCAGTATGAAGTAGAGGCTGTCTGTCACTATTCTTTATATTCACTAGCTGCTGATATAGCTTGTCAGCATCTCTGAGAACATGTCCAAAGCTGATATCAGAAGCAAGTCCAGGATGGTAGAAGAAACATGAAACTGTTCTTCCTGTCCTACCTGTCAGGATGTATGGTCGTGAATATGGAGCTGGGGTGTTTCCAAGATCGATTATATCACCATTCTCGTTTTCGACCTTTCCGCACTGCCATGGAGAAAGGACGATGAACTTGATTCCAGCTTCGCTGAGGTAGTCTACGACATCCTCGTTGACTGCACATTCAGGAAGCCAAATTCCTTCTGCTTCTCGGCCGAAGCGATAGAAGAAATCTTTCTGTCCCCATGCGATCTGAAGTTTTGCTATCTCCTTTTTATCCAGAGGCAGGATAGTGTGGTTGAAGCCCTGTGCCATGGCATTGCCATGCCCAAGGCGCTTTACTGAATCTTTATCTGCTTCGATGATCCTATCGTGGATGATTGGATGCTTGTCCTGAATCCAGGAAAGTAGTGTATGACCAAAATTGAATGAAATATATCTGTAGTTGTTTTCGATTGCTATGATCCTGCCATCTGAAGAGAGGTAGCGGGATTCAGCATTTGCCTTGTAGCACTGTTTGTATATCTTCTCATTCCAGTCCATCTCAGGGGAAGCGGATATCTGTTTTTCAATTATGCCTGTGAGAGGGTTTTCTCTAGGAGGCTGGTAAAAATGACCGTGAAGAATCAATGCGGTTTTATTGCTGTTGTCCATAATATGTGCATTGTAAAGGATGAGCACATTTTTTTAAATGTGTTTTAAAACTTTTATAGACCAAAAGAGTAGAAAAAAGAGGTGTTTGTCTGCATTAAAGTGAATAATGAGAAATATTGTCCCTAAATTTTGGAAATGCAAAATCGCTTATTATTGACTAAAAATATGTAAAAAATCTAAGATTCGACTAGGTATTACAAAAGGGGTTGCAATGGTATTAATAAATATCGATTCACTGTCCCTAAATGAGCTTGCCTACATTGCTCAGATAGAGGATATCCAGGGATATGAAGATATGTCCCGAGACGAACTTATAGACGAACTGAAAGAACTCTATGAGGAAGAGGACGATGTTAATCAAGTACCAGGTGGAGAGAATTTAAATAAACGCTTTGTAGCTGGACTTACTGACTACAGAGGAGAGGCTTCCGAAGTCGATTCACTTCCAGGTGTTGAGGCACTCCCAGAGCTATATTCTGAAACATGTATCAACCTTTTGACAAAGAATGCCAGCTGGCTCTATTGCTACTGGTCAATATCTCCACTAGATCAGGAAAAGCTTGCTGAAAGATATCCAGGACACACACTCCTTTTGAATGTTGTAATCAAGGAAGAGGGCAGAAGCGAATATAATTATGATATTCCCATAAGTGATGCAGACCATGAATGGAATATTTCTGTACCTCATCATGTCGGTACCTGCCTTGTAGAGTTGATGCTCCAGGATACTGAAGGCAATCGATATGTTATCTGTTCCTCGAAAGAGGTTGAACTCATGTACTGCTACTGGGTTGAACATGCAGAAGAAGCAAAGAACAATGAGGACCTCATCAGAAGATACCTTTCATTGCTTACCAATAAATATGGTCATATCACAAACTGTTCTACTGTTGCTGAGGTAGTCGATATGATCAAGCACGAGGAGGACTTCGTATGAGTAAGACCATTGGCAAAGTCAATCTTATACTTCACGCACACTCCCCATATGTAAGACACCTCGAATATGACAAGTTCCTGGAAGAGGACTGGTTGTTCGAGTCTCTTAACGAAACCTACATTCCGCTTCTCAGAATGCTTGAGAAGCTAGATGATGAAAACATAGATTACCATCTCTCTATTGCATTTTCTCCAACTCTTTGTACCATGCTTACCGATGCTCCTTTGCAGGAGAGGTTCCTCATGTATATGCAGGAGCGATTGGAGCTTGGTCAGAAGGAAGAGGAGAGGTGTCTCAGAGAGGCTCCTGAATTTGCCGAGATGGCAATGTTCTACAGAAGGACAATTGAGAAGCATCTAGAAACATATGAAAAGTATGAGAGAAACATACTTACTGGCTTCAAGCAGCTTGCATCCAAAGGTCATCTTGAGCTAGTAGCAACTGCTGCTTCCAACTCATATCTTCCTCTTTACAAGAATCACAGGAAGGCTGTAGTTGCTCAGGTGAAGCTGGGTATAGAGGAGCACCTCAGATTCTTCGGTCAGATGCCTAAGGGTTTCTGGCTTCCAGAGTGTGGTTACTATTCAGGACTTGAGGAGGTCCTCGAGGAGAACAATATAAAATGGACCTTGCTTGCATCACACTGTGTTCTCTCTGCAAAGAATAGAATTGAAAGTGCTGGCTATCAGCCAATCAAGCTTGGAAACTCTAGGACCACAGGCTTTGTACGTGACTGGTCACTTACAAACCTCATCTGGTCAAGCTCCAATGGCTATCCTTGCGATCCGGATTATAGAGAGTTCTATAGAGATATCGGTTACGATCTTCCTTTAGATTACGTAAGACCTTATATCCATGATGATGTGAGAGTATTCACTGGTTTCAAGTACTGGGCAATTACTGGAAAGACAGACCAGAAGAAGCCATATTCAATCGATGTTGCCAGAGAAAAGGTAAAGCTCCATGCTGAAAACTTCCTCTATCACATAAGAAGAAAGGGTATCCTCATTTCATCAGAGACTAGCAATGCACCTGTAATCAACCTTGGTTTCGATGCAGAGCTCTTTGGTCACAGATGGTTCGAAGGTATCTACTTCCTTGAAGATGTCCTCAGAGGGGTTGGCGAAGATAATGGTCTTGAGTTTACAACTCCATCTAAATGCCTCGAGAATATGGTCGTTGAACCAGAGAAAGCTTTCCTAAATGATTCAAGCTGGGGTAGTGGTGGATACAGTGATGTCTGGCTTGATGGAAGCAATGCTTGGATCTATCGCCACACACACAGAGCAATCGAAGCACTTGAAGAGTTGGCAATGCGCTTCCCTGACCAGACCTCTCTCAAGGGAAGGTTCCTAAATCAGGCAGCTCGCGAGGTCATCCTTGCCATGGCTTCTGACTGGCCATATATCATGCACGATAAAACAAGTGTCAAATATGCTGAGAAGCGTTTGAGAAACCATCTCGGATCCTTCAGAGTCGCTTACACTAATATGTGCAAGAATGCTGTCAATACCGAGTGGCTGATAAAGGCTGAAAAGCGTAACGCCATTTTCCCAGATATGGACTACAATATATTCAATACCGAAAGGTAAGAAAGAGAGCTGCCAAGTGCAGCTCTCTTTTATGTTTGCCCTGCATGGGTAACAACTTGGTGGTGAAAGTCCACTGCGGGAACAGCCTAAGGGAAAAGAACCCTAGAAACCGCTAGCTAGAGGCAAGGGCACTGTAGCAATACATGGTCTGAAGGAAGCCCGAGGCAA
>JAFVDZ010000028.1 GCA_017478205.1 Spirochaetales bacterium
AGAATGTATCCAATCCTTGGCATAAGCTACGAGTTCTGATAGGAGGGAAAGAATATGAAGAAGATTATTTTGTTGGCTCTTGCAGCCCTGCTTATATTTACTATGGTTTCCTGTGATGGAAATGCTGACTTCCTGCTTTGGGGAGATGAAAAGTATATAATACTTGAATTTAACGTTGATGGTTATTCGTTTGATAGTAGTGACACAACAGTCAAAACATTCAAATGGGTACTGGAAGATAATCCTAGCACATTTGGCGACTTGGTTGGAAAAACAGTAAACTATTACTATCAGGGTATCGGATACACAATCACGATTACTGAACTTGGTAACGAGATTGATTTAGATTACAATCAACCAGGCGTATATTTTTATTTTGACGGTATTGATGGTTCTGTAGACGAGCCTATAAGTTATGGTTCAACTTACGTAATAAATGTAGGTTTGCTTAGTTAACCGTTATTTTATCGAAGTACTATTTACGGCTGGAGCGTTTGTTCCAGCCGTTATTGCAATATTATGAGAAAGCTTTTTTCTGGTTTTGTTCTTTTGTTTATTTTTTGTTCCTGTTCTCAGGATTCCCCTGTACAGAGCAGTGAAATCTCTCTTATTGCTAATCCCTCTGAGTGTTTCCATTTGTTCTGATTATTAGATGGCCAATCATTATCATGCCTTGATAATCAAAACCAATTACGCTACATTGATAGATAGAAAATGATAGCCCATCATGCTGTGGGTCCTCTCCTGACCTGATGTGTGATGGGCTTTATTTCCAGTTCATTGTTAGACACCGCTAACTTAAGTGTTCTCATAGAGATGATGAATCCTTATTCTCTCAGCTTCGATGATGTTTTTGGGTAACGGACTTGCATGACTTGATGCAATCGCATTTCAAGGGCAATCATCACATCATCACAGTTAGTAGTGGGTGTGATGTGAAATATGATTACAAGGAGGATAGTACAATGGATTTGCAGTTCGGCGATATTCAGGAAACCGCGCTCATTCCACTGGCAATCAAGGCGAGCGAGACAGCTCGTCCTAATGCACGAATAAAGGATCCTAAAGCAAAAGAAATCATCGACACATTGGGTGTTGATGTCAGCAAGTTCGATCCATTCCTTTCCCATGAGGGTGTTGTGGCCAGGACAATTATGTTCCGCGATCAACTCAGTGCTCTGTTAAAGGAGTATCCTGATGCTGTGTGCATAAACTTGGGTTGTGGCTTTGATGATAAGTTCTCTCAGGTTGATAACGGAAAGTTGCAATGGTTTGATGTCGATCTTCCAGATCAGATTGCTGTAAGAAGGAAAGTCTACTCAGATCGTGAACGCTGCACAATGCTAGATGGAGACGCCTTGAACGGGGAGTGGACAAAGAAGCTGCCTGCTTCAGATATGTATATCGTAGTAATGGAAGGAGTGTTGGAGTATTTTTCCAAGGAGCAGGTGAAAACATGCCTTAACATGCTCTGTGACTGCCTTCCTCATGGTTATCTTCTCTCTGAGCTCCATTCTCCATTATTGGAAAGGAACAGCAAGCACCATGATGCGATCAAGAATACTAAGGCCACCTTCGGTTGGGGAACAAAGAGTGGTAGGGAGTATCTTGATCTGGAGCCAAGATTGGAGCTTGTTTCTGAGACGAGCTACAACGAGGAGATGAAGAAATATACTCTTCGTGGCAAGTTGTTTGCAATCATCGGAAAGAATATCAACAACAGGCTCGCTGTATTCAAGTGGTGAAAAATTATGATATTCTGCGCTGAAGCTAATTTCATTCAGCGCAGAACTGGTTTCTTCACAGATTGATCTTGAGCTCTCTGAGCTTTTCTTTAAGCTCCTCTGAGTATTCTGGAATAGCTCCTCTCTGTGAGCAGACATAGTCAGCAAGAGTTGCACCTACCTTGATTGCCATCTTGGCATCACCTGTCTTTAAAAGCGTTGATAGAAAGCCTGCAGAAAGGCTGTCTCCTGCGCCTACAGTATCTACAAGCTTAACTGCATGACTGTCCATGTGATATTCACTATCTCTTGTATATATTGTGGAGCCATCTTTTCCAAGTGTGAGGAGAACCATCTCAAGTGAGTACTTATCCATGAGGTCTCTGATATCCTTTGAGCCTGATATATTCAATATGAGGCCAATTTCTTCATCATTCACTTTCAGGATGTTAGCATCCTCAAGGCCCTGCTTGAGTATTTCATCAGTATAGAAGTGCTTCCTGATATTCACATCGAAGAATATATACTTTGCTTTTACAGTTGAGAGGATTTTTCTCAGTGTCTCTCTACTTGTCTTCTCTCTCTGCACAAGCGAGCCAAAGTAGATGATGCTTACACTTTCAGGCAGTGTTGTTTCAAGTGTGATATCATCCCAGGCACAAGGAGAGTTGAATGTGTAGTCTGCATTGTTGTTAACAAGTGTAATATCGGCTCTGCCAGTTGGAAAACTGGATAACTTGATGCCTTCAGTAGAAAGCCCATTATGAACTATTTCATCAAGTGCTCTCTTACCAAGTTCATCACTTCCAACTGAACTGATGATGAGGCCATCGAGGCCTAGCTTCTTCATATGTGATGCGACATTCAAAGGAGCACCACCAAGCTTGGCCTCGCTATTGAATACGTCAAAAAGTATTTCTCCAAAGGAAAGAAAATCCATAAACCTATCTCCCAATCTCTTCGATTGTATTTAAGCCTAAAGGACAGGTCAATATGACTATTTCTCGATTGTTATCTCATCGCCACTCTTGATGGTGCCTTCTTCGAGTACTTTTGCAAATATTCCATCAGTTGGCATGACGCAGAATCCTGTTTTTTCACGGATCACGCACCCGTGATGGCACTCTTTGCCAATCTGTGTGACTTCGATTAGGCTCTTGCCAATTCTCAGATGTGTGCCGATAGGCAATGTATTCAGAACAATTCCTTCTGTGAGGATATTCTCTGCAAACACACCAGCATCGAGCACAAGGCCCATCTTCCTCATTCTGTCTACAGATTCATTTCCAAGTAGACTTATCTGTCTATGCCAGGAGCCAGCATGGGCATCTCCGATGATTCCATGGTCTAGTTTGAGTTTTATTTCCTCGACTGGTTTCTTTACTGTTCCGCGCTTTTCACTGATGCATACTGATAATACGTGTGCCATGGTTTGCTCCTTTAAGCCTATAGTATCACAAAACAAGACGCTTATAAAGGAAAGGCTCCAGAAATGACTGGAGCCGAGATTATCAGAAGCAATTCTTCAGAACTTCTTTGCTAGGTTCTTCGTTTCGAATTCTTCCTATTATGTAGTAGACGATACCACTGATGATGATTGCTGGTACGATCTCATGGATGTTGTATGGCAATATCTTCACCTGGTTGAAGAAGACAAATGTGAAGACACCTGAAATGATTGAGCCATAGCAGCAATACTTGCTTCCTTTCTTCCAATAGAGACCTCCGATAAGGGCCCAGAAGAATGTTGCTTCAAGACCACCCATTGCAAAGAGGTTGATCCAGACAATGATGGATGGTGGTGAGATTGCAATTATTAGTGCAACTAGGCCGATGAGGAGAGTGAAGAGGTAGCTGATCTTTGGAATGAGCTTTTCGTTCTTATTGTCCTTCCAGACATACTTTACCAGCACTTCCTTTACGATAGTTGCTGATGCAAGTATCAGAAGGGAAGAGACAGTGGACATTACAGCTGCAAGTGGAGCTGCAAGGAAAAGACCTGCTGCCCAAGTTGGCATATAGTTCATTACAACATATGGGATGACGGCATCGGTGCTCTTTAATCCTGCATCTGCGACAAGAGGAAGTGCAAGTGCACCAGCAAAGTGTGTGCCTATCATCAAGATACCAACAACTACTGTGCCATATAGCATAGCTCTGTGCATGCTCTTTGTGTCCTTAAATCCCATACAACGCACAGCTGTCTGAGGAAGTCCCATGACTGCAACGCCAACGAGTACCCAGAATGAGATGATATAACCTGGCTGGAGTGCTTTGATACCTTCACCTGCAGCGCCCTTTCCAAGGATGTCCCAGCCTGGGTTGATGCTGTCTAGAGTGGCTGTTATGTTAGCCATTCCACCACCTGCTGAGATTATGAAGAAGATCAAGAGGAAGCTTCCGATCGTCATGATTATTCCCTGCAGTGTATCTGTTGCAACAACTGCCTTGAAGCCCCCGATTGCAGTGTAGAGTATGACGATGAATGCAAAGAGCATGAGGCCCTGAGTGTATGAAAGTCCTGTTACACTCTGCATCAATGTAGCGCCTCCAATGAACTGGGCAACCATCTGAGTGATGAAGAAGACAACGAGACAGATGGAGCAGAGGATTACAACGACAGGGGAGTTATATCTTGCAGAAAGGTAGTCTGTGATGGTGACAGCATGAATCTTTCTTGAGATGATGGCAAGTTTCTTGCCCATGACACCAAGCGTCAGGAATGCTGTTCCGATCTGGATTGCAGCAACCCAGCACTGTGTAAGTCCCCAGCTTGATGAAAGGCCCGGGCCTCCGAGGAAAGAGCTTGCACTTGTGTATGTAGCAACCAGTGTCATTGCAAGCACAAGGCCACCCATACTTCTTCCACCAATGAAATAGTTGTTTATGAACTTTCCGTTACTTTTCTTTCTACTTGCCCATATGCCTATGAACATATTGAGTGCAAGATAGAAAATGAGGATCAGGAGGATTGATGTGTTCTTACTCATTATCTTCCTCCTCTGATCCAAGGTCAAAGTCCATGAATACATTCTTGAGTATGTATACAAGGCCTACGATAGCAATTACAAAGACGCCGGGGCAACTTAGGATCCACCAGAGTGGAAGACCAAAAATTCTTATACTTGAGGAATTGAAAATATAACCAGTTCCAACATGCCATAAAAAGCAAACGATAAAGAGGATGAAGGTGGCCTTGGCCTCCTTCTTTATCTGTTTGTTCTTTTCTTCATCTGTGTATGGAGCCTTGCGATCCATGATTACACCCTCCAAGATGATAAAATCGATGTTATATTATTCTTTTTTTCCAATAAAACAAATACTGACGAGTCTTAAATAGTTTGGATTTTATTTATCCAGTGCGATAATATGGAAAAATGATAAAGAACGTTGTCTTTGATATGGGTGGTGTACTCATTGATTTCAATCCAGATCTCTTCCTGCTTCGCGAAGGGATCTTAGATACAGCAGAGCGTGAAAGATTGAGAAACATAATCTTTACACGAGCAGAGTGGTGCTTTCTTGACTGGGGAGACAAGAGTGAAGATGAATACCTTTCTGAGTATGTGCTCCCTAACCTTGATAAAAAGTA
>JAFVDZ010000006.1 GCA_017478205.1 Spirochaetales bacterium
GAATTTCAGTGAATTCAGGTGGATTCAATTGATTTTCTTTTTCCAAAATCTAGTGTTATATTGTAGGTAACCAAGGGCAGAATGCCACTATTTTTGGTCTTATTTGTCTATCGAGGTTCAGTTTGCTTCAGTTAAGAACAACAGACCACTCATTTCTGAGTGGTCTGTTATAGCGGGGCAGGACTCGAACCTGCGGCCTCCGGGTTGTGAGGCTGCAAACTCAAGAGAGGTAAAGAAGTGTCAAAGTGTCAGGAAGGCTCTGTAGCAATCGTAGGCTGAGTTGATATCTTCAACACTGGTAATTTCGAATGGAGCGTGCATAGAAAGTACTGCGACACCGCAATCGATTACATCCATGCCATACCAGGAGCAATACTTGGCAATTGTACCGCCTCCTCCGATATCGACCTTTGCCATTTCGGCCATCTGGAACTTTACCTTGTTCTTGTCCATGACATTTCTGAGCTTTGCGATGAATTCAGGATTTGCATCACTTGCTCCGCTCTTTCCTCTTGCGCCTGTGTATTTGTTGAATACAACCCCGCCAGAAAGGATTGATGCATTGTCCTTGTCGTAAAGATCTGCATGCTGTGGGTCATAGGCACTGTTAACATCACTTGAGAGCATGTAGGAGTTTCTGAGACAGCGTCTTAGTGTGAGGCTGTCTGTGATACCACACTTTGCAAGCACTTCAGCAACTGTATTTTCCAAGATCAAAGAGTCCATGCCTGTTGCTCCAACAGAGCCAATCTCTTCCTTGTCGACAAGCATGCAGCATGCTGTCCTTTCAGGTGTTCCTTCATAGTCCAGAATTGCCTTAAGTGATGTGTATGCACAGACTCTGTCATCCTGGCCATATGCAAGTACCATTGATCTATCGAGGCCCATATCTCTTGCTCTTCCTGCTGGAACAACCTCAAGTTCGGCTGAGCTGAAATCATCTTCGTCGATGTCATATCGCTCTTTGAGAAGGGCCATTATTGCCTTCTTTCCCTTGTCCTTTTCTTTGCTCTCGTCATTTGGTGTAAGACCAACAACCAAATCGAGCTCCTCCCCCTTGATGAATTCTGCAGCACTCTGCTTCATCTGCTCCTGAGCAATGTGTGGAAGGATATCTGCTATGCAGAGAGCTGTGTCATCTTCATCTTCTCCGATCTCGACTAGGGCTGCAGTGCCATCCTTTCTGAAAACAACTCCATGGAGAGCTAGTGGCATTGTCACCCATTGATACTTCTTGATTCCTCCATAGTAGTGTGTGTTGAGATAGACAACACCTTCCTTTTCAAAGAGTGGCTTCATTTTGAGATCGAGTCTTGGAGAGTCTATGTGCGCACCAAGGATATTCATTCCGTCTTCGAGTTTTGCTTTTCCGATGATGAACAGTGCTATCGATTTATCTCTATTGACGTAGTAGACTCTGTCTCCAGGTTTTAGGCTTTCCTTCTCGCAGAGTTCGACAAAACCCTTGCTTCTTGCTTCCTCGATAGAGAAGCTTACGCATTCTCTTTCGGTCTTTCCTTTATCAAGAAAATTCTTGTAGCTATCTATAAGTGAACGATTCATATTTATCTCCTGGATGTGAGAATATCATTTGTAGAGGATTTTGTCCTTTGGATTTATAATATATATATGAAGATAGGAATTTTAGGCTGTGGCCACATTGCAAGAAAGGTTGCTTCAATGCTCGTTTCTCTTGATGGCATAGAGGTCGTTGCCATCGCCTCAAGAAGACTTGAGAAAGCTGAAGTCTTCGCAAGGGATTTTTCCGTTCCTCGCTACTATGGTTCCTATGAGGAGCTAGTGGAGGATGAAGATGTAGAACTTGTCTACATAACTACAATCCACTCGCTTCACTATGAACACATGATGCTATGCCTTGAGCATGGCAAGCATGTAATCTGTGAAAAGGCATTTACTATCAATGCAACCGAAGCTGAGAAGGTCTTTGACGAGGCAAGAGAAAGAAAGCTCTTTGTCACAGAAGCAATCTGGACAAGGTATCAGCCAGTGAGAGCTCTGATCGATAATCTGATTGAAAGGATTGGAAGGATAACGAGTATAGATGTCTGCCTTGGCTATGAGTTGATGCATAAAGAGAGAGTAAGAGACAAGAAGCAGGGTGGAGGAGCTCTTCTAGATATCGGGCTTTACCCGATCAACTTTGTCTTGATGGCACAGACTAAGTCCATGATCAAGAGTATGACAGGCCTTTGCACAAAGAGCGAAGAGGGTGTGGATGTCAGGGACGAACTACTATTTTCCTTCCTTGATGGATCTACAGCACACATGTGCTGCGATGCTGAAACAACAATGTATAACGGTGGAATAATTCAGGGAACAGAAGGGAGAATCGAGGTTGACAATATAAACAACCCAACCTGCGTTCGCCTCTATCTGAAGAGTGATGAGCTTGCTGAAGAGCACAAGATAACCCACAACTTCAATGGTTATGAATATGAGTTCATGGAAACTGCAAGACTGATAGAAGAGGGCAAGTTAGAAAGTGAAAGCATGCCTTGGAGTGAAACAGTGCGTGTTATGAGGATTATGGATACTTTCAGAAGACTCTGGTCGATAAAGCTTGGGAATGAAGAATAAAAGAAAAGCCACTAGGATAATTGGAAAAAGCTGGGTTCCTAGTGGCCATCAATTTACGAATCTTATCAGTCACCTGATTTCACAAGAGTAAACAAACCATATTGGGAGAGGTTACACAGTTTTTCAGACTTTTAATTCGAAATCCTTTGTGAAGACTGTTCCGCTTCCATCTGTCAAGGTGACAGTCAGTGTGAAAGCAGTTCCATCTGGTGTATTTCTGTCGATGATTAGTCTTGTGCCTTTGACGGAGGAAGTGGATTCAGCTCTCAGCACTCTTGCATATGCTGAAGTGTTTACAAGTCTTGCGCCTTCCCCTGAAACAGTAATCTCGACAGCTGCATCATATAGGTCTGTGTTTCCTTCATTTGTGACAGAGAAGCTAACTGGAATCTGAACACCTTTGACAAGGGAATCGGCCTTGTAGCCACCAAGAGAAAGAGAATCGATCTTCACATCTTTCCAGAGGGACACGAAAGAAGCTCCATCTGATGTGAGTGTATATTCTGTTTCTCCAGCTTTGATATAGCTTCCCATCTCAATATCGACAAAGCCTGCAAAGATAGCATCGTCTGTGTCTTGGATGGAAGGAACTGTGATAGTATCACCTTTCTTTGCTTCTATATGACCACTTGTATAGCCTGTTCTCTTATCTGTAAATGTGACGCCTGGAGTGAATACAGCATATAACTCGAGGTCCGTAAAAGGCATTGTTATGCTTTCACCTGCCATATAGTCGATTGTATCAGGTGTAAGACCGAAGCCTTTGAGAATGCCAGCATATGAGGTTCCTTCGATAGTGGTTGGAAGTGTGATCTCATCTCCTGGCATATAGCTCTTTCTTGAGAAGTTTGAAAATGAGTAGTTTTCTCCACTGCTTTCAGCCCTGATCGTAAGTGTTGGGTTGTAATATGGACTGTTTTCATAAAGCCATGAAGCTGCCTTTACATCCTGCGTTTCTACAATTTGCTCTTCTAGAGCCTTACTTTCCTCTTTGCCAATTGAATATCTGTCGAGAGATGCTAGAACCTTGAGTGTTTCGTAGTAGAGGTTTCTATCGCCATTTGCTTTTGCTTCTTCAAGTGCCTTTTCAAGGCGCTTTTCTTCCTTTGCGATTGCTTTTTCAAGCTTTGAATACTTCTCCATCGAGAGAGAAATATCATGGTCGAGAGCGGCCTTGTTGAAGGCCTCGAAAAGAGCTTCTGTATCAGCCTTCGCTGCTACAGAAAGGATTGCGATTGCTGTAATTAGAAATAGTGTAATGAGTTTTTCTTTTCATATGTATTCCTTTTTCCTTGTTGTTCTTGATGTACAAAAAAGGGGTGGGATAATCAAATGAAGATTAGATGAAACACCATACAAGTGTCGAATTTTTACTTGAAATACACTTTTTTTTCAAAAAGTTTACATTTCGTGAGATAATGGCTTAGAAAATGGAGGTAAAAAATGAAGAAACTTTCATTGGCAGGGCAGATTTTTATCGCTCTCGTTCTCGCAATTATTGTTGGTCTGGTACTTGGAACAGCTCATGCAGATTTTGCAAACAGCTACATCAAACCATTCGGTACCATCTTCTTGAATCTGGTCAAGTTCATCGTCGTACCTGTCGTTATCTTTTCCATAGTTAGTGGAATCATTAGCATGAAGGATATCAGAAAGGTAGGCGCAATAGGACTTAGAACAGTCATCTACTACCTTTGCACCACAGCTGGTGCTATCATTATCGGTCTTGTAGGTGCAACCCTTTTCAAGGGGTTCTTCCCTGCAATAGCTACTACAGACCTTTCCTATCAGGCAAAGGCTGCAACTCCATTCATGGATACTGTTGTTGCAATCTTCCCATCAAACATCATTGCTCCAATGGCTTCAGCATCCATGCTTCAGGTAATCGTAATGGCACTGCTCTTTGGCTTTGCTATTATCCTACTTGATGAGAAGCATGTTGCTCCTGCAATCGAGCTGGTAGATGCAATGAATAGCATCTCCATGAAGATTATGGAGCTCATCCTACGCCTTTCTCCAATTGGTGTATTCTGTCTCCTCTGTCCTGTAGTTGCTGCTAACGGTGCTCAGATCATCGGATCTCTTGCAATGGTTCTGCTTACTGCATACATTTGCTATATCATCCACATGGTCGTCGTCTACTCAGCATCTGTCAAGGTCCTCGGTGGCATGTCCCCAATCAAGTTCTTCAAGGGTATGGCTCCTGCAATGATCTTCGCATTCTCATCAGCATCCAGTGTAGGAACTCTTCCTATCAACATGGACTGCTGTGACAAGATCGGAGCAGACAAGGAGATTACATCCTTCGTTCTTCCTCTTGGTGCAACGATCAACATGGACGGAACTGCAATCTATCAGGGTGTATGTGCAATCTTCATCGCAGCTTGCTATGGTATCAACCTAACACTTGGACAGATGGTTACAATCGTCCTGACAGCTACCTTGGCTTCCATCGGTACAGCAGGTGTTCCTGGTGCTGGTATGATCATGCTTGCAATGGTACTTGCTTCAGTTGGTCTTCCAATCGATGGTATCGCACTTGTTGCAGGTGTTGATAGAATCTTCGATATGGGTAGAACAGTTGTTAACATCACCGGTGATGCATCCTGTGCTGTATGTGTTACCAAGATGGTCGAGAAGAAAAAGAAGTAATTCTTCTCTAGTATATGAAATAAGCCACCAGCGATGGTGGCTTATTCTATCTTAACCGAAGATTGATATATCGATATTGAGAACCTTTCCTATCTCCTCAAGGCGCTCAACCTGGTCTTTCAAAGGAAGAGAGCTTTCGAAGATGAGATTTGCGGAAATGATTATTCCATCATGTGTCTTTTCTGCTCTTAGTGTCTTTACTGTGAACTTGTGATCCTTGAAAACAGAACCCATATCGCTGATTGGAATTGATGAATCATTTGGGATCATTGTCACACAGCCTGTAATTGTGTGCGAGAATGAGAACTTTCTGTTGTGCATGATCGACTGGATTATGATCATGAGGATTGTTGTCATGATTCCTGTGATATAGAGTCCCGCTCCTATTGTGATACCGATACCCACAGTTCCCCACAGGCCAGCAGCTGTCGTTACACCTATTACATTATCTCTTCTGACAAAGATTATGCCTGCACCGATAAAACCGATTGCAGAGACAACACTTGAAGCGATACGGGAGGCATCGAGGCGGATGCTGTCGTAGATAAAGACATCAAAGAACCCATACTTTGATACAACGACCATCACAGCGGTTACCATCGCAACTAGGATGTGGGTCCTTATACCTGCATTCTTGAGTCTATGTTCCCTTTCAAGTCCGATACAGCCTCCACAGAAGGCCGCAACAATTATTCTTGCAACGTAAATCCATTCAGACGTTGATATTATGTAATTCGTAAACGCTTCCATGCTATCTCCTATCACCTTATATGATAGCCTAATTTATCACCATGGAAACTACTATTATTTGAACCTTTATTGGTTTTGTGCTCTTCTCTACATCTCTGTTGAATAACTTTGCCTAAGAGGGCTGAGAAACGTTCTGTGTCTCTTGTAGCTTGTGCCCTTTTAATTAATAATAGTGGTAGCTTCTAGGAGTATATATGAGCAAGTCAATTATTACTGTTGTAGGACGTGACCAGGTTGGTATCATTGCCAAGGTCTGCACCTATCTCGCCGAAAGTGGTGTGAACATTCTGGATATCAGCCAAACTATCGTAGATGGTTTTTTCAATATGATGATGATTACTGATACAAGTGGTGCAAACAAGGAGTTCCTTGTCCTCTCTGATGAACTTGAGGCCCTGGGCAAAAAGATAGGTGTTCTCATCAAGCTCCAGAGAGAGGATATCTTTAACAAGATGCAGAGGATCTGAAGCATGATCAACATAAATGAAGTCATTGAGACCAATGAAATGATCGAGAAGGAGAATCTCGATGTCAGGACAATTACACTTGGCATCTCTCTCCTCGATTGCATCTCTGATGATATTTCCACATTGAATGAGAATATCTATAGAAAGATAACAACAGTTGCAAAGGACCTTGTAAAGACTGGTCACGAAATTGAGAGGGAGTTTGCAATCCCTATCGTGAACAAGAGAATTTCTGTAACACCTATTGCAATTGTTGGCGCATCAGCCTGCAAGAGCGAAGAGGACTTTGTCTCAATTGCAAAGACACTCGATAGGGCGGCAAAGGAGTGTGGTGTAAACTTCCTTGGTGGTTTCTCAGCTCTTCCTGCAAAGGGAATGACCAAGAGCGAAGAGCTTTTGATCAAGTCTATTCCAGCAGCTCTTGCAGAAACAGACAATATCTGTGCCTCTGTAAACCTTGGTTCAACAAAGACAGGTATAAATATGGATGCAGTTGCCTTGATGGGAAAAATCATCAAGGAAACTGCGATGAAGACTTCTGAGAGAGATTCTATTGGATGCGCAAAGCTGGTTGTCTTCTGTAATGCACCTGATGATAATCCATTCATGGCAGGTGCCTTCCATGGTGTTACCGAGACTGATAATGTGATCAACGTTGGTGTATCAGGTCCTGGTGTAATAAAGCATGCGCTTTCTGAAGTTGAGGGCGCAGATTTCGGCACTCTCTGCGAGTGTATCAAGAAGACAGCCTTCAAGATTACACGACTTGGCCAATTGGTTGCTCAGGAAGCAAGCAGAAGGATGAATATTCCTTTCGGCATTGTCGATTTGTCTCTAGCTCCAACTCCAGCAATTGGCGATTCCATTGCTGAAATCCTTGAAGGTATCGGGCTTGAAAGAGTAGGTGCTCCTGGAACTACAGCAGCACTAGCTCTCTTGAATGACAATGTAAAGAAGGGCGGAATCATGGCATCAAGCTATGTAGGAGGCCTCTCCGGTGCCTTCATCCCTGTCAGTGAAGACCAGGGGATGATAGATGCAGTCAAGGCAGGAAGTCTTTCTATCGAGAAGCTTGAAGCAATGACCTGTGTCTGTTCTGTAGGCCTTGATATGATTGCTATCCCTGGCTCGACAAATGAGTACACGATTGCTGGTATCATCGCAGATGAGATGGCTATCGGTATGATCAACCAAAAGACGACAGCCGTTAGAATCATTCCTGTAATTGGTAAGGAAGTGGGGGATGAAGCCTCTTTTGGAGGTCTTTTGGGTTATGCTCCTATCATGAGCGTGAACAGTTTCTCCTGCGAAGCATTCATAAAGAGAGGCGGAAGAATTCCAGCCCCTGTCCATAGTTTCAAGAACTGAAGGAGATAATAATGAAGTTACTCGTTATCGATGCTTGTGTACGTGGTGATGAATCTGGAACTAGAAGGTTCTATACAAGATATCTTGAGAGTTTGAAGGATGAGGATATAGAGGTATCTCTTCTTGATCTTGCAAAAGCAGATCTCAAGCCATACACCAAGGAAGAGATATACTTTCGTGATTCCCTCTCTCCTGAAGAGAAGGAGAAGCATGAAATCTGTGCCATTGCACGTGAATTCAGAGAAGATGATGAAATTCTTGTAGCAGCTCCATATTGGGATTTATCATTCCCTTCCTGCTTGAAGGTGTACCTTGAGAAGGTTTCC
>JAFVDZ010000029.1 GCA_017478205.1 Spirochaetales bacterium
AGCTTCCATAGTACTTTGGCCATTTACTGTTAACAATGCAGCTCTTATCTATGGCCTTGATACAGCAGGACTGTGTTCTCTCATAGGATCGCTTGCTTCAGTAATTAATTACAGAATCTATGTTCGTGTGTATCCAGGAAATGGAAGAGATTTCATTAAGACCTTCACGCTTATAAGCTGGGCCTTTTTAGCTATAGTCATAATTCCTGGATACTTGTTGAGTTCCTGGAACTTTGCATAAATAAGGTGCTATAGCTACTATAATCAAGAAAAGTGACATGTTGTTTTGTAGAGGTTTTTGAGTATACAGAAAATCTTTCTGCCCATCTCGACCTCTATAGGATATATTTCTTATACTTTAATTATTGGATGGTTCTTTTATGGAACAGAGGAAAGAAAAGGCTATCATATATGCATTCCTGGCAGCAGTGTTCTATGCTGTCAATGTTCCTTTTTCGAAGATTCTACTAAATAAGGTAGGTCCAACGATGATGGCATCTTTTCTTTATCTCGGTGCAGGCATTGGAATTGGGCTTTTATCTCTAGTCAATAGAAAGGACAGACAGAAAGATTCCAAGCTATCGAGAAAGGACCTTCCTTTCGTTATCGGTATGATTGTCCTTGATATTGCTGCTCCGATTTTCCTGATGCTTGGTATAAGCTATGGCTCATCTGCAAATGCATCCTTGCTTGGTAACTTTGAAATAGTTGCAACTACAGTAATTGCACTAGTCATATTCAAGGAAACAGTTTCAACAAGATTGTGGACTGCAATTATCCTGATAACACTTTCCAGTATCCTATTATCATTTGAAGGTAGTGACAGTTTCCGTTTTTCCATTGGATCTTTTTTTGTCCTTGCAGCTACAATTTGCTGGGGTTTTGAAAACAACTGCACAAGGAATATCTCATCTAAAAGCACCTATGAAATAGTAGTGCTCAAAGGTATATTTTCAGGGCTCGGAGCCTTTGTGATTGCTCTTCTCAAAAGAGAAGTCATGCCAGAATTTATCTACATCATAGCTGCGTTGATACTTGGGTTTGTCGCCTATGGTCTCAGTATCTTCCTCTATGTTCGATCACAGAATGTTCTCGGGGCTGCAAAGACAAGTGCATATTATGCAGTTGCTCCTTTTGTAGGAGCTTTGCTCTCATTTGTATTCCTGCATGAGAATCTATCTTGGATCTACCTTGTAGCTTTACTTGTAATGATCTTAGGTTCTTATCTTGTTGTAGCTGATACACTTATAAAGCATCATGCCCATGAACACAAACATACATTTACTCATGTGCATGATGGTGTTAGACACACGCACACAGTAACTCATTCACATGCTCATGATCACTATATGACAGATAGTGAGCACAATCATCGACATACACAGGAAGAACTTGAGAGTCTTCATGTATAGAGTCTTCCTCTCTTCTGTTTTCAGAGTTTGATATTTAGGTGAAAGCGTGTAGGATACAGAAAACAACAACAGAAGAAAGGAGTGATAATGGAAGAGCGAGAGATCAAGATAGGACATGTTGATACTAAGAGCGTGATGACTAAATCCAATGCTCCTTTAGGAGGCTATGCAGTAAATCCCTATGTAGGATGCCCTCATGCATGCAAGTATTGCTATGCTTCATTCATGAAGCGTTTTACAGGCCACAATGAAGAATGGGGCACATTCATGGATGTCAAGAATTGGCCTGAAATAAAGAATGCTGGAAAGTATGCAGGAGAGAAAGTCATTATTGGAACTGTTACTGATGGCTATAATCCTCTAGAGGAAACATACAGAAAGACTAGGAAGATTCTTGAGGAGCTGAAGGATAGTGGTGCAGATATCCTGATCTGTACAAAATCTGATCTTGTTCTTAGGGACATGGACCTTCTTTTGGAAATAAACAGGAAGAATACTTTGACTGTCTCCTGGTCCATCAATACTCTCGATGAGGCTTTTAGATCTGATATGGATGAGGCTGTAAGCATTGAAAGAAGGCTTGCTGCCATGAAACAGGTGTATGATAAAGGGATACGTACAGTCTGTTTTATCTCTCCTGTCTTTCCAGGCATCACAGATATCGAGGCGATCATAGATAGAGTCAGAGAGCAGTGTGACTTGATCTGGCTTGAGAATCTGAATCTGCGTGGTGGTTTCAAGAAGACGATTATGGACTATATTGCACAAACTCAACCTGATCTGATTCCTCTATATGAAGAAATATACAACAAGAAGGATCGTAGCTATTTCGAAGCACTCGAAAGAAAGGCAGAAATGATAGCCAAAAAGTATGGCTGTCGCTTTGTGGATAACGAGACACCATATGAACGTGTAGAGAAAGGTCATCCAACGATTGTGGATTACTTCTATCACGAAGAGGTCAGAGGTACCTCCAACAGCGGAAAGAGGAATAAGAGATCTTAACTATGTAAGTACTTCTGTACAACAGGTATACCTTAGTGCATGAGGATGATTTAAAGTCCTCTTTTGAGTTATATCGAGAAACATTGAAATACATTTGTCGATTTAGTCGATTGGTTTAGTATCAATAGACATAATTATCTTGAACTGTTCTAGAAAGAGTTAGAAAATCTGACCGAACAAAGAAAGAAATCTTCTTCCTTTGTTTTTGCCTTTCCCTGTATCTGTCTCATTCGTCGAGACTTTCTTCAACGTTTGCACTTTTATTTGGGAACAAGGCTCTTTTGAATGAATTTCAAACGGAGACAGCATATAGGTGTCTTTGGAGGAGTATTAGATGAAAAAGATAGCAATTGTTCTTATTGCTTTGTTAGTCCTTGCAATGTTTGTTGCTTGTGACTCGGATTCAACTGAAGTTAAAGAGTTGACTCAGGCGCAGATAGAGGAATATTCAGCAAAGATTGTTTATATTCGTTACTGTTTAGTAAACTATTTCCTCTATAATTGTTCTGATACGAACATGAATGGTCCAGAAATTCAATCTGATTTTAATGGATCTTCTGCATATTATGGTACAACAATTAATACTGCTACCTCGTCTTATTCTGCAGATTCTAGGTTGTTGACACTAAAAAATGTTAGTTTGGGAGAGCTGCTTCTTAACAGTTATTCTCTATCGTCTTTTGGCCCATATGATATTGATATTGTGATGAAGGAATTGGGTGTAAAGAAATCGTTACCTTATGCATTTGCTATTTCTGCTTCCAGCTCTTCTGATAGTTTTGATTTTACATATTCTTATTTACCTGGTAATGAAAATAGTGAACAAGTAGAAATATCAAATCTTGTCATCAACGGCGATACATATAATGTTGAGCCTCTTGAAACATCGGTTAACGAGGTGCTTAACAGTATTCCAGAATAAGATTTGCCAAGTAGGCTGTAACACAGTGTTGATGTGACATCAATTTGTTGGACACATTGATTATGCAACTAGTTTAAAGGCTTGTTTTCTGAATTTTGAAGGAGACAAGCCTTTTTAATTTCTTCTAGGATGTTTCTCTGATAGCTATGTTATTCTGATAAAAGAAAGTCTGTTTGCAAATCTTGAACATGATTTTCCATCGCAATATGAAAGAGGTGTAATCATCATGATAGATATAGTGGCAATATTCAGGGGTAGAACACTGGACAAAGATAAACTCCTGCAATATGGGTTTTCTTTTTCGGACAATCGATATACAAAAGATTTCCCTATCATGGAAAACCAATATATTGCCAGGATATCTATTTCACCAGATGGTCTTGCTGATTTCAATATCTATGATGCTGAAAGTAACGAAGAGTATATACCTGCTCGAAATCATAATGCGACAGGGGTGTTCATTGGTGATATACACATGTCATGCGAACAGATATTCAAGGATATTTCTGCTAAGTGCTATCACTCAGGACCCTTTAAATGGGAACAGACAAAGAGAATCCTTCGTTTCATCAAAGATAGCTATAATGTAGAGCCTGAATTTCTTTGGAGTAGACTCCCTGAGGCTGCAGCAATCCGAGTCTCTGGAAAAAGGCAGTGGTTTGCTGCTTCGATGATGATTTCAAAAGATAAGATAGGGTTAGATGAAGATGGATTTGCTGAAATCATCAACTTGAAGAATGAACCAGAGATAGTAGCTTTAAAGGTCGATGGAAAGAATGTGTTTCCTGCATATCATATGAACAAGAAGCACTGGTATACTCTCATTTTAGATGACCGACTTTCAGATGATGAGATAATCGAAATGGTCATAAAGAGCTATGAACTTGTCAAAAAGAGCTTCTCGTAATTCTCTGTAATTTCTAGGAAAGTTTTTCGAGACTATATACTTTATACATCCATCTATCATTGGTGCCCTTGTACGCACAAATTTCTGCAGGGCTTTAGCTTGGAGAAGTGATTGAGTTTAAAAAAACAATAACAGTGTAGCTAGTAAAGAAGTGAATATAATTTTGTGGTAAGGACATGATGTTTATAAGCGAAAGATACTGTAGCTTTTTTGCTTGTCTTTGTGTCGGTTTTCCATCTGGCTAAGGGATTTTGTATACATATTTTCAAGCGTTTTGTAGAGTAAAGAAAATGACATCAAAGAGCCTATTTTAACAGCAATTTTTTGGCTGTAAGCCAAATAATTTTGATCGTCAGATTAGCTGTTTTTCATGCTGTTTTTCATCCTACCATTTGAGCTAATTCCTTTTTACTATTGAAATAAAGTAAAAAACATAATATAGTTAGCATATGCTAACAATTGGCGTAAGCTAATTGGTTTTCCGGATGGAATATGAGAAAAAGATTTTCAAAAACGCTGTTCTGTGTCCTGCTTCTTGCGCTTGTCATTCTGGCAAGTGCATTTGCAGATGACTACTATCTTTCATATAAAAAATTCGCAGCTGCAGAAAATGCTGATGGATCGAGAAGAATTACCTACAACGAAATTTCCGACCAGATTTCAAACCTGCTCAGAGAGGGGATAAGAAGGTATAATGCAGGCCTCGCAAGAGACGGCGATGCTGGTTATTACAAACCCTTTACCAATTCATATGGATTCTGGTATGAGACATCGGGTTTCGAGAAAACAGTTATGGGTTACATCTCAGGGGCTAGAGTCAAAGAGGTTGAACTCCGGTTCTCAACAATGAAGAAGGCTGTAAACAATGGTGCTTCTGTAGATGTAGTCAAAGTTGAAGTGGATAAACTTGTATCCATGCTTAAGGAGGATGCAGACTATCTTGATGTCCTCTTTGGCTATAAGACAGTATCTGGTTCAAGTGGAAACACAGGCCTTACATGGGCAACATTCGTTGCTGTCTTCAGCATCATACTCAGAGAGGGCCTGGAAGCAATTCTCATCGTTGGAGCGATGATTGCATATCTGATAAAGACAGAGAACAAGGTTGGCGTAAGATACGTCTACACAGGGTCTATTTTTGCCATTTTTGCAAGTGTCATCCTTGCTGTGATTTTGTATGCGATTACAAGTGGAACAAGTAACTCGATTCCACAGGAGATTGTTGAAGGTGTCACAGCCCTCGCTGCTGTTGCTGTTCTTATCTATGTTTCTAACTGGATGATTTCAAAAGCAGAGTCTGAAGTATGGACAGAGTACATTTCATCCAAGGTTTCAGAATCTGCAAGCAAGGGAAAGATGTTAGTCCTTGCATCAACAGCCTTCCTTGCTGTGTTCCGAGAAGGTGCAGAAGTGATTCTTTTCTGCCAGCAATACTTCTCACGTGCAGGTTCAATGAAGAATGGCTACCTTGCAGTTTTCGGAGGAATTGTCACGGGCCTTGCAGCAGTTGCATTGATATTTGTCCTGATCAGATACTTCGGGATCAAGATTCCTCTCAAGCCATTTTTCATGGCAACCAGTATTCTGATGGCGATCATGTCAATTACCTTCCTTGGCTCTGGTATGTGGGAGCTCTTCCTGGATGGCGGACTTGCAGAACGCTTTGGCGGTATCTTCCAGTCTCTTGCGGTTACTATTCCTTCTCTTGCCTGGATGAGTGGCAATGATGTTCTTGCATTCTTTGGAGTCTATCCTACATGGATAACTCTCGGACCTCAGATTGTTCTTCTGATCATCACAGTTATTACATACATAATTGCTTTGAAGAGAAACAATAAGGGTGCCAATTAAATTGTGGATCATACCTGTTTTCAAAAACAGGGACTAGAAAAAATATTCTTTATTTGGAGGGACATAAATGAAGAAAGTCTTGTTATTTCTGTTGATTGCATTCTGTGCTACTGCACTCTTTGCAAACGGTACATCAGAGACTGCAGAAGCAGCTCCTGCTCCAGCTCCAGCTGTTATGGAAGAGGCAGAAGCAGATCTTGGATTCACAGAAGTTGAAATCTTCTCAGGTGTCGAGAGAGAGTTCTTGAACCTTAATGCTGTATATTTCCAGCCAGTTGATATGACAGGTGGATATAGGGCTGAAGACTATGACTGCCATCTTGAGCTTGATGTTTCAGCTCTTCAGAATGGTTTCGGTTATGGTACAGGCGACTGGGTACCTTATCTCACAGTAGAGTACAAGGTCGTTTCTGCTGATGGAAAGTATCAGACAAGTGGAACATTCATGCCAATGGCTGCATCCGATGGTCCTCACTATGGTGCTAACATCAAGATGGCTGGTGATGGCCTCTATACTGTAACTTTCATAGTCAAGTTCCCAGATTCCAGCACATATCTCATCCATACAGATGAGACTGGTCCAGAAGAACACGTATTCCCAAATGCAATTGTCTACTCATATGACCAGTGGACATTTACAAATGGTGCTTGGGCTGAGTGATTTGTTCTCGTAACTATATTTTTACGAAATTATAACTTTTGTGATAAGGCTTTTAATCCGTGAGCGTTCACGGATTAAAGCCAATTTCTATTTAACATATGCTTACATATCTGATAAATGTAACGAATGATATTCTTTTATTATCTCTGGTGATGGGGCTTGTATATGCATTCATTGCATATTTCTGCTCAGACAGGGGAATACTGTTTTTCCGCTCTGGAGTGTTTCTTGGCTTTATTGCCGCAGCTATCAGAGCATATATTACCAACACAAGGCGTCTTGTTGGTGGTTGGAGAGTGGGAGTCTACGGTTATGTAGCCTCCTTGATATTGATATTGCTTTTATTTCTAGCAGCCTTGATCTTCGGCAAGGCATTTTTTTACAAGAGAGATGAACGAATAAGTAGAGAGCACATCATCAAGGCAGAAGACGAAGAATACAAGTACTGGAAAGATAACTTTTCAGAGCTTGTTATCTGTCTTTTGACAGGCCTGATGTGCGCATCATTCATATATAGCTCTTTTAACAACATCTATGTATATCCATTCAAGTTCAAGACAGGTGGAAATGGTATCATCTCAACTGATTATCTTTTCAGATTGGGTGGTTATCTTCTTGGTCTTGCCGAGTGCTTACTATCTGCAATCTGCGCATATAGAATAGTGACTGTAATGGCCAAAAAGGGTTACAGGAAAGTACCTGTATTCTCATTTATTGTCGCTGTAATTCTTTTTGGTGTATATATATTTGCCAAGTTGATGCTGGTACTTGTGCCAAGAAAGATAGTAAAAAGCATGGCACTGTTTATGTTTGCAGCTGCAAGCAACAACAACTCCGAGGCCTTTTCCTATATACTCTTCATCTTGCTGATCACTATTTCCATCTTCATGTGGGTTTTAAGCTACACGAAGAAGGAAGCGTATTTTAACAATGCACAGCACAGAAAGCAGAAAGCATTGTGGAGAAAAGGAAAGCGAGCATCTATTTTCATGCTCCTCTGCTTTATTCTCTGCATCTTATGTGCAACCTGGTTTGTTGAATTGAACAAGGTTGTAATAAGGGAAGCACCTGTTGAGGAACCCTTGTTGATAAAGGATGCACTTGGAAACGACAAGGAGCTCAGGGTCGATATCTCGCTTGTAAGTGATGGGCATCTACACAGATTTGGCTATACAACAGCTGATGGTTATCACACTCGATTCATAGTTGTTCTGAAGGTTGCAGACACCATGAACTATGGCATAGGGCTCGATGCATGCGAAATCTGTGGGGAGGCTGGATATTACGAGAACAAGGAAGGGCAGGTTGTCTGCAAGAAGTGCAATGTCGTGATGAACAGAACAACTATCGGAATGAAGGGTGGGTGCAATCCAATAATTATCGACTATGACATCAATGAGCAGTATATCACTGTTCCTGTTGCGGATCTGATCAAGAACCAGAACCGCTTTTCTAGATAGAAGCGGAGGGTGAACATATGTTTTTCAGAATGGTAAAAGGCACATTTGTCAAACAATGGAAGAAGATGCTGATGTTAGCTCTTACTATTGCCCTTGGCGCATCAATAGCAACTGCTATGTTAAGTGTCATGCTCGATGTTGGAGATAGAATAAATGAAGAGCTCAAGGCATATGGATCGAATATAATTGTCGTTCCACAATCTGAAGCAGTTCGCAGCAAGCTCTATGATATCGAAGGTGAGAGTGTTGAGACAGATTACCTTCGAGAGCAGAGGATTGGAGAACTTCTTACAATCTTCTGGGCTAACAATATAACTGACTTTGCTCCTATTTCAGATACATATGCAGATTTTGATGGCTCTGAAGTGAAACTCATCGGAACCTGGTATAACCATCATTTCGAGTTTTCCAAGAAGGGTTCTGTATATGAAAGGGACACAGGCATCATCAATCTGCGAACCTGGTGGGATATAGTTGAAGGTCAATGGCTTGATGAGCAGTCTATTGGCTCTGGAGAGTATGCAATGGTCGGCTCTCTTCTTGCAAGAGAGCATGGGATAAAGGTAGGTGACAGAATATCAGTCACAACTGAAAACAGCTCCGAAATTCTTACTGTTGTTGGGCTTTATGATAGTGGAGATATTGATGATAGCCATATATATACAACCTTGCCTGTTGTTCAGAGGCTATCTAACACTGAGAACTTGATAAAGAAGATAGAGGTAAGTGCCATCACATCACCAACCGATGAACTTGCAATTAAGGCTGCCAAAAACCCATCCCTTCTTTCGGGAGATGAATATGACCTCTGGTACTGTACAGCATATGTTTCCTCAATCTGCTTCCAGATTCAGGAAGCAATTGCTGAAGCATCTGCTACAGCTGTTCGCCAGATAGCTGATTCTGAAGGCAAGATACTTGAAAAGACAGAGCTCTTGATGAGTCTCATAACATTTATGAGTCTTGTAGGGGCAACGCTTGGAGTTTCCAACCTTGTTACATCAAGTGTTATGGAGCGCTCTGGAGAAATTGCTCTTTTAAAGGCAGTTGGCGCCCAGAATATCCAGATAACAACTCTTCTACTTACAGAATTTCTCATCACTGCAGTTTTCGGTGCTCTAGGGGGTTATTTCATGGGGTATGGCTTTGCTGAGATAATAGGGCGGTCTGTATTCTCTTCTTCAGTTGAGATGAGTGGAATGGTTGCGTTTGTCGTAACAGTGCTCATCTTCTCGATCACTATCCTTGGAAGCATTCCTGCGATCAGGATCGTGCTGAAACTGAGGCCATCTGAAGTTCTTCACGGTGGACACTGATAGGAGGTTTGATAATGAGAAGTGACAGACAGTTCTTTTTCAGACAGATACTCTCGTCAGCGCTCAGAAGACGCTCACGCATGATAATAGCAATACTTGCGATCATAGTCGGAGCTTCAATTCTCTCGGGGCTTGAGATGATCTATTATGATGTTCCACGTCAGATGAGCTCTGAGTTCAGAGTCTATGGTTCGAATGTAATCTTTTCACCTTCCTCTGAGATGGATATATCGGAAGAAAGCATAAGAGAAGCTCTATCTTTGATTCCACAAAAGGCACTGGAAGGTTATACACCATATAGATATGAAAATACAAAGATTCATAACATGCCTGTAACGCTGGCTGCTGTGGATTTTGATAGTGCGTCAAGAACTAGTCCATATTGGCATATCGATGGAGCATTTCCCTCTTCAGATGGAGAAGTCCTTGTTGGCGCAAAGGTTGCTGAGGAACTTAGCATTTCAGTTGGCTCTCTCATTTCATGTGAGCAAACTCTTGAAATAACAGAAGAGATAGACACATCGAAAATTAGCTCCTATGAAATCTACACAGACCCTGAAACAGGTGAGGCCTATGCAGACCATAAGCTTGATTTGAAGGTTTCTGGAATCCTCGACACTGGTGGCTCTGAAGAAGAGTACGTATATATGTCCTACTCAGATGCGAGCTACCTTACACTTGTCGATCGTGGGTACGATATTGTTGAAGTCAGTATCGCATCTACTCACTCTGAGCTTCAGAATATACTTTCTAGAATCAATCAATCAGCCCTTGATATAAGTGCAAAGCCTGTCAAACGTGTCACCGCATCTGAAGGACAGGTTCTAAAAAAGCTTCAGGCACTGTTTTTCATCGTTACTGTCGTAGTACTGGTTCTTACGATGATATGTGTTGCAACGACAATGACTGCTGTAATAGCTGAAAGAAGAAGTGAAATTGGACTTAGAAAGGTTTTAGGCGCTTCTGATTCACAGATCGTGACACAGTTCATGACTGAAGGCCTCATGCTTGGAGGACTAGGTGGAATACTTGGTGCCATACTTGGATACTTTTTTGCTCAATATGTGAGCATGAATGTCTTTGCAAGTTCGATCACAATGCGACCTGTAGTAATTCTGGTAACTATCCTAGTCTCAGTCCTGATTACAGGATTGGCAAGTCTTGTTCCGATTAAGAATGCAGTAAAGGTAGATCCCGCATTGGTGTTGAAAGGAGAATAAGAGAAAAATGAGTTTGCTTGAATTGAAGAATGTTTCAAAGGTATACGGAAATCTTCGTGCTCTGGACAGTGTGAATCTCACTGTAGAGAAAGGTGAATGGATTGCAATTATGGGTCCTTCAGGCTCAGGAAAGAGCACGATGATGAATATAATAGGATGTCTTGATACTCCTTCAAGTGGTCATGTGATCCTTGAAGGAAGGGACATCACAAAAGAGAGTAATAGAGCGCTGACAGAGCTCCACAGAGACAAGATCGGGTTTGTTTTCCAGCAATTCTATCTCATCAACTATCTCACAGCCCTTGAGAATGTCATGGTCGCTCAATATTACCACAGCATGACAGATGAAAAGGAGGCCATGGCCGCATTGGAGCGAGTAGGTCTCAAGGACAGAGCCAAGCATCTACCTTCCCAGCTTTCTGGCGGTGAGCAGCAGAGAGTATGCATTGCCAGAGCTCTTATCAACTCCCCATCGCTCATTCTTGCAGATGAGCCTACAGGCAACCTCGATGAAGCTAATGAGAATATGGTCATCGATATTCTGAAGAAATTGCATTCAGAGGGGACAAGTCTTGTAGTCGTTACACATGACCCGGAGGTTGGAGAGGTTGCACAGCGTGTAGTTAAGCTCTCTCATGGCAAGATCGTCTCTGATGAGATGAACACACATTCTTGAGTCTTCAAGAGAGGTGAACAATGAAAAAGAATCATGGTGCGAAATCTTTTATCGTTGCTGCTTTAGTACTCTCACTTTTCCTCTTTTCTTCCTGCACGAAGTCTTCTGTGACTTATGTAGATGGAACATACACAGGCAGAAGTTCAGATTACCAGGATGATGAAGATGGAAATGGTGCAGGATATGGAGTTGTGACCCTGACCATTTCTGATGGAAAGGTAGAAAGCTGTAATTTCTTGATGTATGAATTGGACGGCACACTTAAAGATGATAGCTATGGTTCGAGTCTTTCAAAGGCCAATAGACTCAAGGCACAGAAAGCTGTGCAGTCTGCAAGTAAGTATGCATCTCAGCTAATAGAGAAGAAAAAACTCTCTGATGTGGATGTAATAAGTGGAGCAACGATTTCCTACAATGAATTTACAGAGGCTGTCAGCAAGGCGCTATCGCAGGCTACAAGGAAATGAATAGATGAAGAGAGGTGCATCAGTTTTCATTCATATTCTCATTGTCCCAACTCTTCTGATGCTCATTCTTGTTGTTCCTTTTATAAAAGTTTCTGGCATTCTCAAGTCAAGATCTGACTTGGTCAATGATGCAGTTTCAAGTGCATCCTTAGCTCTCCCAGACCAGCCATCTGGTGTCTATTTTGTGATCATGAACCGAGATTTGCATGGCAAGAACATGAAAGAGTGGAAGAGCTTTTTCAGCGACGATGAATTTGCTGTGATCTTTGATGATGTGAGCTGTCTTGTTGCATTTAGCGATAATGATGCATTTACGCTATCACAGCGCTATCAGGCACAGCTTCCTGAAAACCAGATGAGAGTCAGAGAGATGAACCCAGTTCTTTTGGCATCAAAAGTGGAGAACGGAATAGTTGACATGGCGGTCTTCTCTGAAGGAATGGCTTCTGCGCTGAAGCTCGATCTTGAAAGGATAATCGAGATGGAAAGATTGGAGATTATAAGAATAGGAGAATAGGAAATTGAGGAGACTGAATGCAGTTACAGTGATATGCATTGTTGTACTACTGCTCATACATGCAGTAGCAGGCTCTCTTTCTCTTTTTGGTTTTTCTGTGACAGCAAACAAGATAGTTGCAAGAATCTGCATGTTCCTTGTGCTCGTTCACTTGCTAATCTCATCTATTCTTACAGTCAGGACACTTAAGGCGATACACCGCTCAGGCACATCATATTTCAAGGGGAATGAACTATTTTGGGTTCGTCGAATTAGTGGCTTTGTGATCATAATTCCGCTTGTGATGCACATTGCAATCTTCATGAATATATCAAATGTTGAACCATATCGCCTCAAGGTCTTTACGACAGGGCGATTGATATCACAAATCTTTCTCGTTGCCTCTATCGCACTTCATGTCATAAGCAATATAAGACCTGCCCTGATATCTTATGGAATAAAGGGCTTCAAGGCCCTTTCTGTCGATTTCCTTCTTGTTCTATCAATAGCTTTTCTCGTCTTTGCTCTTGCCTTTGCTGTCTATTACATAAGGTGGATGGCCATATGAAGAGCGTGAACATAATAGGAGCAGGAATATCGGGCCTTTGTGCAGCAATTGAGCTTGCACGTAAGAATATAGCCTCTAACCTCATTTCATCCATGCCATCTGAAAGAGCTCAGTCTGTTCTTGCAGAGGGCGGGATAAACGCAGTTCTCGACACAATGGGAGAACATGACTCTCTGGAAGAACACTTCAGCGACACTATGAAGGGTGGAGTCTACCTTGAAGATCCAGTTGCTGTGAGAGACTTGGTTTCAAGTGCTCCTGATATCGTTCACACTCTTTCATCTCTCGGTGTTCCTTTCCACACTCAGGATGGGAAAATCATACAGAGGAACTTCGGAGGACAGAAGAAAAAGAGAACAGCATATGCAAAGAGCAGCACAGGCAAGATGATCATGACAGCCTTGATAGACCAAGTGAGGATGTATGAAAGTGAAGGCCTTGTCAGACGTTATCCTCATCATGTGCTTTCTCGTTTGGATGTGAGAAACGGTGCTCTTATAAGTGTTACTGTCAATGATTTATGGAGTTCAAAGTCAATATGCTTTTCAGGACCATGCATCCTTTGTACAGGCGGTCTGAATGGACTATTTAGTCCAAACACAACAGGAACAGTACTTAACACAGGAAATGCAGCAGCTATTGCTTTCTCAAGTGGTGTCATCTTTTCAAATCTGGAATTCATTCAGTTCCATCCAACAACTGTAGAGATAAGTGGTAAGCGTATGCTCATAAGTGAAGCTGCCAGAGGAGAGGGTGCAAGACTATTTACTTACATCGATGGAAAGAAATCCTACTTCATGGAAGAAAAGTACCCTGAACTTGGTAATTTGATGCCTCGTGATGTCATTTCAAGGGAAATGGCACTTCTTGAAAGAGAAAAGCATATTTCCAAATTCTATCTCGATACTTCTGTGATCAAAGAGCATGTGTGGGATGAAAAACTCTCAGACATGAGAAAGGAAATCATATCACATCTGAATCTGGATCCTGCAAAGAATCCTATTCCTGTAAGTCCAGGTATCCACTATTTCATGGGTGGACTCAGGGTAGATAACAACCACGAGACCAACATCAAAGGCCTTTTCGCAGCTGGAGAAGCTGCATGCAAGTATCATGGTGCAAACAGGCTGGGTGGAAATTCGATGCTTGGAGCTTTCTATGGTGGAATGGTTGCAGGAAGAAATGCAGCAAAGCAGGCTAGCAATGTGAAGATCAAGGAAGGCACTTATGAAGATGAGTGTCTTGAAAATAGCCTGGGATCTGATGAATTGTCAAAGATTCTCTTTTCTGGACTTAAAATCATAAGAGATGAAGAGACAATGCTAAGGTGCCTTGGTAAAATTGATGATTTGATAACTAGCTATACCCCCGATTCGATTGATAGAAAGAGAGCCTTGCTTGGGTATGCCTTTCTTGAAAGTGCACTTTCGAGAAAAGAGAGCAGAGGCTCTCATTATAGACTCGATTATCCACATCCTCATGATGATTTCAGGAAAAGAAGCTGTGCTTTCATTGAGAAAGGAAAAGTGAAGATAACCTTTGAAGACTTGGAGGTACACACATGAAGTATACTCTGAGGATTTATAGGAAAAAGAGATCATCCGATGAAAGATATTGGCAAGACTTCATCTATGAAAGCACAGATGAGAATGAAACTGTAGCAAATGCACTTACGAAAATAGATGTGAAGTGGGAGTGCTCCTGCATGCAGGAAAAATGTGGTGCCTGTGCCATGATAATCAACAACACTCCTTCTCTTGCTTGTGGCTACAAGCTATCTAGGTGCAAGAATGGAATCTGCAAATTGGAACCCTTGAGAAAGTTCCCTGTTGTCTGCGATCTCATTGTTGATAGAAGCATACTTCATGAGAATTTGAAGACAATGAAAATATGGTTAAGACAGGATGCAGATTTTGAAAAGGATAAAGACTCTCTCTATAGAGAGCTTGCATATGAATCATCTGAATGCATCCAATGTGGTCTTTGTCTTGAAGTCTGTCCGAATTTCTACCTAGGAGGAGATTTCTTCGGTGCGTCAACTGTTCCCCTTACTTTGAGACTCCTGTCCGAGTCTGACAGAGAGAACTTCATCGAGAACGCGAAACTTTATGTGAAACATGAATTTGAGGGCTGTGGGAAGTCATTTGCCTGCAAAGCGATCTGCCCACGTCATATAGATACAGAAAGGATGATGGTGAAACTGAATAGAGTAGCCGTCTGGAAAAGAAGAAAATAGGAGATGTAAAGATGAATGCATCAAAAAGAATTTCACTATTGGATATAGCTCTTGTTGTAATAACAGTGCTCTGGTTTATCGGTCTTAACACTTGGTGTGGTCCTTGCAAGTCAGGAATGACATGTCATACAGCAGGCCAAATGCTCAAAGCTTGTGCTCTACTTTCTATCTTTCTTTCTCTTGTGCACCTGATACCAAACAAGTATTTCAAGGCAGGTATCGATACAGCCCTTGTCGCTATCATGGTGCTGTCTATGTTCATTCCAGGAAATATAGCAAAGCTATGTGTTATGAGTGGCATGAGATGCAGAAGTGTTATGCAGCCTTGGAATTTAGGCTTTTGCACATTGCTCATTGTCCTTGCCTCGATCGACTTTATTTTGAATCTATTTAACACCAAGGCGGAAAAGAGATGAACTTTGCTGTAAGTACGGCCCATAGGAACCTCAGATATAGACTTACAAGAACAGTAGCCTTAGCCTCTTTGATCATGGTCCTGTCTTTCACTCTTTTTTCGGGAGGCTATGTTCTTATAAGCCTGAAGCAGGGCCTTGAAAGCTATGGGACAAGGCTGGGTGCAGATGTGATAGTTGTTCCTTCTTCATCTGCAGGGCATGGCACTGTTGATGATATCCTGCTTCAGGGCATTACGGGAAATTACTATATATCTAGTAAAGATATTGATAAGGTACTCAGCACAAGAGGAATAGAGAAGGCAACAAAACAATTCTATCTGACAAGTGCAAAGGCAAGTTGCTGTTCACTTAGAGTCCAGATAATTGGGTTTGATCCTGAGACTGACTTTTCCATCATGCCATGGGTGAAGAAGAGCTACTCGGATGTAATTCGGGATGGAGATCTTGTAGTAGGTTCCCGTCTTAACGTGCCTGAAAATAGAAAGATTTCCTTCTATGGGAAAACCTACACTGTAGTAGCTCAGCTTCTGGAAACAGGAACTGGCCTTGACAATGCAGTATATACAAACATGAACACGATCAGGCAGATGGCAAGGGATGCTTCCAATCTTCTTGAAAGAGCACCTTTCAAGGGATTGGATATAGACAAGGCTGCATCTGCTATTTTGATCAAGGTAAAAGATGGCCATAGCGTTCAGGATGTGGCTGACGATATAAACATCCATATCACAAAGATCAAGGCTACATCTTCAAGGTCCATGATTCATAATATTGCATCAGGGTTAAGAAGCATCTCCTCGATTACAGGAGTTTTGATACTTGCTGTATGGTTCTTTGCTCTTGTTATCCTTGTCATCGTCTTCACGATGCTCTCAAATGAGAGAAAGAGAGAATTTGCTCTCCTGAGAACCATAGGTGTATCAAGAAAGATCCTAGTTTCCATAATGGCATATGAAACAGCAATAATTGCGATAGCGGGGTCGCTACTTGGTATAATTGTTGCTCTTCCTGTTACTTTCATAATCAAAGTATCGATACAGGATGCACTTTCTCTTCCATTCTTGACTCCAGGCTTGGTTACAATGCTTTTATTAGGTGTGTTTGCCTTTGTGCTTTCAGTCCTTACATGCATGATCACATCGTCAATTTCGGCCGGAAGACTCAGTAAGAATGAGACTAGTCTGCTTTTGAGGGAGGAGTAAATGAGAATCTCTGCAAGAAAGATCGAAAGAACATTTTTTAGAAAGACAGGGCAAGCAAACTTCTTCTATGCCGTGAAGGAGACAGATTTCACTCTTCTAGAAGGTAACATAACAGGGATAATTGGAAGGTCTGGAAGTGGAAAGACCACTTTCATAAACATGCTCTGTGGATTACTCAGGCCCACCAGTGGTTCTATCGAAGTTGATGGTGTTGACTTCATCACACTTGATGATGATAGTGCATCACTTCTCAGAAACCGCAAGTTTGGGATTATCCCACAATCACAAACACCAATTCAGAGCTTTTCTGTTATCGAGAATGTCATGGCACCTGCTTTCATTTATAAAAGTGATTTATCAAGGGAAGAAGTATATAACAGAGCAATTTCTCTTCTTTCCAGACTTGGCATCGAAAGCCTTGAAGATGAATATCCTTCACAGCTTTCAGGAGGAGAGCTGAGACGCATGGCCATTGCAAGAGCTTTGATAAATGACCCAGAGGTCATCATCGCCGATGAACCAACTAGCGATCTTGATGACAAGTCAACAGATGCTGTCCTGAACTTGATGAGAGAGCTAGCAGGTGAAGGTAAGAGTGTCCTGATAGTTACTCATGATAGGGATGCAGAGAAGATTTGTGATGTAATTTACAAGATGGATGGTGGAGTTTTGAAGAAGGATACAGAAACAGCTTCCAAGTAAAAATGAGTGAAGTCTGAAAAGAATTTGGCCAACTTGCTTTGCTTAACTTAAAGAGCATGCAGGGTGCACATTTTTGCTCTCTTGGCTATTTTCTTTACTTACCTTTGTAGATTTAACAATAAAGGAGTTGTCTTATGAATTATACAGGAATTGTGATCGGGACATTGACGTTCCTTATTATTGGGATTTTCCATCCACTTGTCATATGGGCCGAATACAATTTCACGAAAAATATCTGGCCTGTCTTTGCTCTTGTGGGAGTTGTGTTCATTGTTCTCTCTCTTTTTTCTTCTTCTGTCTTTGTAAGTTGCATATTTGCTGTATTTGCAGCAAGTTCCCTCTGGAGCATAAGAGAACTCTTCCAGCAAGAAAAAAGAGTAGAAAAGGGGTGGTTTCCTAAAAAGAAAAAGTAGTGAAGTTGATTTCATCTTGTTTGTATTCCCCTCTTTTTGACTTTTATGATTTCTCTGTTGAACAATCATCTTGGGGAATGTAAGAATACTGAGGATGATGAAGATTTTTCATCCTCTTGTTCGAGCATGAAGTATCATAATGGGATGGTTTTGAATGGCAGATTCTTTTGAAGTGAAAGTAAGGATTCATGATGAGAATGAGCTGTATAATTCGTTCGACGAAGACCGAAAGACACTCAGCACAGATATCATGGATTATATGTATGAGCAATCTTCGAAAAAGGGATTGTTTGACAAATTGGTGATACATATTGTTTCTGACTCACCAGTTGATGAAGAGAATTTTCGCCAGGCATTCAAATGCTACCTGGAGTTTCAGCAGGATCAGCTAAAAAAGACTAAAAGAAGAAATCAAATCAAGCAACTTTGGATGTTTATGATAGGAGTGTCCTTCATTAGTTTTGGAATAATTCTGTCAGGTAGACTTCCTGTTCTAATCGGAGAGATAATTTCAACCATTGGCGCTTTTTCACTGTGGGAGACTGCAGGTATATGGATTGTAGAGAATCCTGAAAAACGTATAAAGCTTAAATGGATAGAGCTTCTATTCAGAACGGATTTCAAATTCAGTCGAGCGATAGAAAATGTGGTTGTGCCAGCCTCATAAAATGAAAGAGGAAGTATTGAGATAGATACTGAGTATCATGAAAAATCGTACTTTTCTGTGATTTATGAAGGTCATATAATTGAACCGATTCAAAAATATGACTGGAGGACTATATGTCAAATGTAACTAAGGTAAGTGAATTTTTAACGAAGGCTCAGACCTTCTATCTCCTGACTACAGATGGTGACCAGCCAAAAGGTCGTCCTTTTGGTTTTCACATGGTTGTGGATGGCAAGATCTATTTTGGATGTGGTACATTCAAGAATGTTTTCAAGCAGCTTTCAGTCAACCCTAAAGTTGAGATTCTTGCTTTAAATGGTGGTGAGTTCATGCGCTACGATGGCTCTGTCAAGATTGTGAAGGATGATGCACTACTTAAGAAGGTTCGCGAAACTATTCCTCAGATCATGGCCATGTATGATAAGAATGGCTGGGAGATGGGGCTTTTCTATCTTGAAAATGGCCATGCAGAGATTCGAGGAATGATGGATCTGAAAGAGGAATTTGATGTCTGATCAATCCACATTGGATGATCGTTTTGGTAAGTGTCCTTACGCAACAGCGCAGAGACTTATCTCGGGAAAATGGGCTGTACTTATATTGTATTACCTAGAGGATGGTCCGATCCGATTTAACGAGCTTTTACGTAGGATGCCCAAAATGACGCATGCAACTCTCTCTGTACAGTTGAAAAGTCTAGAAGAAGATGGACTGATAAAGAGAACACAATACGAATCCATTCCTCCTAGAGTTGAGTATGAGCTAACAGATATAGGGCGAAAGTTTCACCCTGTCATCAAAGCCATAGAGACTTGGGGAATGGAGTATATAGATACTGTTTGTAAAAAGTAGTTTTGGGATACCCTAGCAAGACTATAGAACCATATTGTGTTTACAAATATATAAACAGAATAATCATGTCTCATGTTCTAAGATTTGGATTGCTGTTAACCTTGAGAGAGGAAAGAATCGTGTTGATTATAACTCCTCTTTCTGTTGCATCTTTCTAGAATGATAGTTGTGAAAATACTTGTTTTTTATGAGTTTTTTCAAACTAAAGACGGTTGTTCCTTAGAAAAACTTTCACATCTCAAACCCTTTGTGTAGTATGATACGCAAAGGGAGGAAAGTTATGTCAGAACCTAGAGAGATTCATGAACTCGTATTCGTTGATGGAAAAGGTTGGGCTGTAAAACGCCAGTCAAGTGAGAAGGTAATCAAATACTTCAAGACAAAGGTTGAAGCAACTGAGTATCTTGTAAAGGTTTCCGAAAATCAGGGCACATCGGTTGTTATAAGGCTCAAGAATGGTAAGTTCCAGAAATTCGATAATGCAATGCGTGCTCTAAGCTATGCAAAGAAATCTAAGGAAGAGGAGTAACTCTTCAAGGTTTAGATACTGATCTGTCATGTCCGGCTCTGTCTGGACATGTTTTTTAATCTCAGAATGAAAAACATATAGCTTTTTCTGATCTTATCTCGCTAAAAGATTATTCATAGATAGCCTTTGACTTAGATGGATTGTCTTGTGCTGATTTTGCTTCCAAGTTTGCAAAACTATACTCCTCTATCATATTCTTGAAATTAGATATGAAGTCGCCATGTTATTGATAAGGAGTGGATAGATGAGGAGAGTTGTCTTATTTTCGATTTCTTTACTGTTGTTACAACTCTTTGTATCATGTGGGAGCTTTGCAAACTTTTTTGGAAATTCCAATCCCTCTGATTTGAAATCGAGTCATAATGAGATCGCTTCGATTGAAGTAGAACTCAATCCTCGTTTTGTTTCTGATACTGAAGGAAAGAAAGGGGAGTTTGATTTCGTTAAGAAGACAGTGCTTCTGAACAGTGGTTATGAGATGCCGATCATTGGCCTTGGTACCTGGACTCTTGATGATGAAGAGGCTGAAGAAAGTGTTTACAGTGCACTGAAAACAGGAATGAGATTGATCGACACTGCACGATACTATAGAAACGAGGTGGGTGTCGGAAGAGGCCTTGAAAGAGCAATCGAGGATGGCATTGTCAAAAGAGATGAAGTCTTCATCACAAGCAAGATCTATGGTGGTAACTACAGCAATGCTCGAAAAATCATAGATGATTTACTTTCAGATCTGAATATTGAATATGTCGATCTTCTCTTGATCCATCAGCCAGGATTTGATGATAGAGGAGTATATAAGGCGATGGAAGAAGCTGCTTTGGATGGAAAAATTCGCTCTATCGGAATTTCCAACTACTATACAAAAGAGCAGGTCGATGAAGTTCTCTCATTTGCAACGATAACACCTGCCGTAATCCAGAATGAGAATCATATATACTACCAGAATAGTGAATTGCAGGAATATGTGAGGCAGTATGGCATTGTGATAGAATCTTGGTATCCATTTGGAGGAAGGGGCAATACAGGAGAGAACTTTGGCAACAATGTGATAAGAGATCTCTCAAATAAATATGGAAAAACTCCAGCCCAGATCATACTTAGATGGCAACTTCAAGCGGGGTTCATAGTAATACCTGGTTCATCGAATCCTGAACACATTGCTGAAAACTACGATATATTCGATTTCGAGTTGACGGATGGAGAGATGGAGCAGATTCTCAACCTAGATGAACAGAGAAGATATGAGAACTGGTAGAAAGCTAGACACTAGTGTTGTCCCACATAGGAATGATATCCCTTCTTTCATCATCAATTGAACACTTAACACCTCTCGACAATGACGAAATAATCCTATAAATATGAGAGAGCATCACAATTGAGATATAAGGAAAGAAGAGGAAGCAGCAATGGGATCATTATTCTTGGCAGTGATATATCTGATATTTATTAGCCTAGGGCTTCCAGATTCGCTCCTTGGATCTGGCTGGCCGAAGATGCAGCTTATATTTGGTGTTCCATCATCATATGCAGGCTTTGTGTCGATGACTATTGCCTTCATGACAATTATCTCGGCACTTCTAAGCCCAAAGTTGATAAGAAGAATCCATACAAAATGGATAATCATCACATCGATCTTGATGACAATAATGGGTCTCCTTGGCTTCTCTTTCTCTACAGCCTATTGGATGCTATTGCTCTTTGCCATTCCCTATGGACTTGGCGCCGGAGCTATCGATGCCTCTGTAAACCATTATGTTGCAAACCATTATTCAGGCTCTGCAATGAATTTTCTCCATTGCTTCTATGGTCTTGGGGCTGTAATCAGCCCACACATCATGGCATTGGCTTTGAGATGGGCAAGGTGGAATGAAGGTTATCGTTGGACTGCTTTCGTTCAGACAGGCATTTTGCTTGTCTGTATCCTCTCTCTTCCTTTGTGGAAGAAAACTGAAAGACCATCGGATCAAGACGAGCTAAAGAACAGTGCGGGTATAAGAGGTACTCTCAAGGTTCCTGGGGTTGTTTTGACAATGATTGCATTCTATGCCTATTGCTCAGGAGAGGCCACATGTTTTCTCTGGACACCTAGTTATTTTGCAGGCACTAAGGCAGGGTTATCTGATGAACTTATCGCATCCTTTGGTTCCTTGATCTTCGGTGGCCTGATGCTTGGAAGATTGATATCGGGAACTGTTTCAAACAAACTCGGCGATAGGCTTCTTATCCGCATTGGTATAATAGTTGAGATGATAGGGCTAAGTCTTGTGTTCGTTCCAAGTGCACATTATCAACTTGCGGCAATTGGTTTTGTTGTCATAGGAGCAGGAATGGGTCCTGTATATCCTGCGATACAGCATATGACTCCAATGAATTTTGGAAAGAAGTATTCAGCATCTGCAATCGGTCTTCAGATGGCATCTGCATATGTAGGAAGCACCTTCATGCCTATGGTGTTTGGTGTAATTCAGCAACATGTAGGGATTGCTATCATGCCTTTTTATATTCTCCTCTTTCTGTGCCTCAATATAGGATTCTTGGAAGCAGCATATAAAAAGGCTGATGGAAATAAGAAGCAATCATAATTGAAATCATATTTCTATACCTCCGACCCTATTGTCTGAGCTCTATAATCACCATGGTAAAAATGAAGTCGTGCTGATTTCTCTACTCGTTTTGATATCAAAAGAACGATTATTTATTCTGATGTAACTATTGACATTACATCAAAGAGGTGCTATATCATGTGTCATGATGAAACCATGATGGTTACATCAATTGAATTCTTAGGAGGATTTTTACATGACAAACAAGGAAAAGGCACTCGCTCTTATCAGCACATTCGAAAGCGGAGATACCGAAAAGGCAAGGGAGCTCCTCTCTCATAACTATATTCAGCACAATCTTGCATATGGTACAGGTGCTGAAGCATTCACCAGTAGCGTTAGATATCTTGCAGGTGCACCAATCAAGACTACAGTAAGGAATATCCGCGCTTTCGAGGATAAAGATAAGGTTTTCCTTCAGACCGTTTACAATTTTGCTGGAGCTGGTGAGCAGGTTGCATTTGACATCTTTCGCTTCGATGATGATGGCAAGATTGCAGAACATTGGGATAACTTGGCATTAAAAGCTGAGCCAAATCCATCTGGGCACACACAGATCGATGGATACGACAGACTTGAAGACATAGACAAGACCGAAGAGAATCGCTCAATTGTAAAGAACTTCCTTCATGACGTGATGCAGGGAAAGGCTCCTGAAAAGACACCTTCATATTTCGATGGCGACAAATATATCCAGCACAACACAACCATCGCAGATGGACTTTCTGGCCTTGGTGCAGCCTTGGAGGCACTTGCCAAAGAGGGAATTGAAATGATCTACGACAGAACACATCAGATTCTTGCCCAAGGAAACTATGTACTTGCAGTTTCTGAAGGTTCCTTCGGAGGAGCTCCTACATCTTATTATGATCTTTGGAGAATCGAGAATGGTAAGATTGCAGAGCACTGGGATGTTATGGAGACAATTGCAGATGAGTCTACATGGCAGAACAGGAACGGAAAGTTCTAATGTAACTGTTGAAATTACAACTAAGCGGTAGTAAGATAGGGGCGATTTGGAGGTGAAACAATGCAGATTTCAAGTAGATTCACAGTTGCTCTTCACATCTTCACCGCTGTGGATGTTTTCAAGGATGACTGCAAGGTCACAAGTGATTTCCTTTCAGAGAGCATAGGCACGAATCCTGTCATCATCAGGAAACTGCTGACTCAGTTGAAGAATGCAGGTTTGATAAAAGTAGCTAGGGGAACTGGAGGCATTGAACTTACTAGGGATTTGAAAGATATAACCTTCTATGATGTATATCAGGCGATTGAACCTTTGGATGGTGGTGATCTTTTCCGCTTCCACGAGGCGCCGAATCCTATGTGTCCTGTTGGTAGGAACATCCATGCATTGCTCGATGATAAACTACATAAGATACAGGATGCGATGGAAAGCGAGATGAAGAAGTATACGCTTTTGGATCTGAGAAAAAATATGCAGGACCTTCTATCTAAAGAGAACTGAAAACATAAACCTTGGGCAATTGGATCTGTAGCCTTTTGCACCAATAAAGTATAGCGAATAAAGATGGAGACAAAGGATTATCTTGAATATGTTTTTCAGGTCATACACAGAACAATTGTTGCCACTGTA
>JAFVDZ010000030.1 GCA_017478205.1 Spirochaetales bacterium
ACATCAATGGCCAAGGAAAAGATGAGTGGAACAAGTCAGAACATGCAAAAATGCCCATATCAAAGTCTATTTTGCCCTTATTTGCTTAAATGAAGATTATCAAGAGATGGCAGACCAAATGAAACTATATGTCATATGGCTATGTATAATTGATCCATAACACATCAAAAAAACTGTCAAATCGGATACAATCTGCATCAAGCAAGTGGTCTATGTCTAGTTAAGATATGTGTCATATGCTTCTGTTTTCCACTACAATCACGAGATACAATAATTGCATATATAATATATAGAAAAAGACCTTCCACAGAACGAAGAAGGTCCCAACTAGATAGAGTTGCCAAATCAATCAATTAAGATAATAGCGCAAGTTATATGTACTTCCTGAAACAATAGGAGATGAAACATCAACTTTACTGTCTTCATAGAGCAAATAATATATATTACCAAAAGATACATCAGAATTGTTGTTTACTAAATCATATTCGGAATCAGTAGCTGTGCCTCCAGCATATACTTTAATCTTGATGGTCCCCAAAGCATCTTCCCACTTTGAATAACCTGGAAGAACTACTCTTATCGATGTAACATGACTGCCATCTGCATCGACCAAATAAAGCTCAGGATGCGAAGCATTGATAAAAGTGTAATCAATTATTATCACTTTGCTATCATTTTCCTCCTAGAGCAGATGATCAACATCTCTATTACAGGAAACAAATCCCAGTGCAAGTATGATTATCAAAAGTACTATCACTTGTTTCTTCATTCAAATTATCCTGATTTCTGTTAAAAAAAGCTAAAAAAGGAAAATAACAGCACAAATTAGCAGTGTTTTCCCTATCACTCCCATATGATTATATTGTTGTCAGAATCCCCAAACATTCTGCTCTTAATCTCAAAGGCACAGGGATTCTTTTTTTTCATTTCAATTTCGCAATCAAAAGACCTTGCTCGAGAATGAGAAAGGTCTTTACTTCAATGAAATTGAAAAGCTAATCAATCAAAAGCACGTAGCTCATACATTCCATCATGAACTATACGATCTGCAGGTTTTACAGCTTTATCGTTATAAGCAAGATAATATGCATTATTGAAAGCAACTACTCCACGCTGTACAGACGCTTCATGATGAGAACTCAGTGAGCTGTTTTTATCATGGATTGTTATTTTCAACACTCCTAAAGCTTCACTCCAAGTGGAATAGGCAGAAAGATTGAAGTTTATAGTTGTAACCTCATTACCTTCTTCGTCTATAAAACAACGATTGAGAGTTGATTGGATTTCTGTGATATCGATCGATATCGCCTTGTCACCGCCATCCCATAGCAGCTGATTTGATTCACCATTACATGCTACGACAAGTCCAAGTGCAAGAAGGACTGTCAGAATTACTATTGCAAGTTTCCCCATTATATTTCTCCTTATTTCAAGTCAAGACTCACACCTATCTTCGGTATGATTCTGTAGTTTCTATAGTCAGTGCCAGATCTTTTTGCAAATCCCGCTGAAGCATCGAGGCCAAATGTCAGATCGAGGTTTTCTCTCAACTTGTATGCAGCCCCGATTCCTCCCATGAAACTTAGCGATTCTGATGCTTTGCACTTATAGAGCAGGAAGTCTATACCTACATCCAAGTGCGCATTCATTGTCCATTTCTCGTCAAGATCATAAGCATACCCCGCTCCTGTGAATACCAGAAGATTGCCAAACACTGGTCTATCTCCTGGCATGAAGAAGCTATTTCCTCCAATGCCCCACTCGACATAGATCGAATCTGTTACACCTCTCTGGTATACAGCTTCAAGCCCAAGACCATATCTTGACCACACAGGCTTCTGTCCATCTGTAGATGAAGTAGAACCCTGCAGAGCATATGGAGAACCCGATAACTTCACATTGCGGTTTGATGCAAATGCAGCTGAAATGAAAGAAAGTGCAAGCACACAAACAATTAGTGTTTTCTTCATTTTAAACAAGCTCCTTAAAAAGTCAATTGCAACTATAACCCATCCATATATTGTTAGTCAATGTCTTACTCTGTAAGGATTTATTTCAAATGAAATTTAATTTTTCAAAAGTATATATAGACAATCAGTTATGGTTTATATGCTCACAGTTCCTTTTTCTAAATTAGGTTATTTGCATCACCATCACATGATAAGGCAAGTCCAAGTGCAAGAAGGACTGTCAGAACTACTATTGCAAGTTTCCCCGTCATCTTACACCTTATTAAAAGACAAAATTTACACCGCCCTTTGGTAGGAACCTGTAGTTTACATAATCTGCGCCAGACTTTTTAGCAAAACCTGCAGAAACATCAAGACCAAAAGTCAAATCGAGATTATCCTTCAGGCTATACGATGCTCCAACGCCTCCCAAAAGTGTCAAAGAGTTTGAAGATTTGCTCTTGTAGGATAGGAAATCTATACCTGCATCCAGGTGCACATTCATTGTCCACTTCTCATTAAGATTGTGCATATACCCAGCACCTGCAAATACAAGAAAATCGCTGAATACTGGTCTATCACATGGCATGAAGAAACGATTGGTACCAATACCTACCTCTACAAAGATTGAATCTGTTATACCTTTCTGGTATACAGCCTCAAGTCCAAGGCCATATTTTGACCATACTGGATCCTCGCCATCTTTAGATGAAGTAGATCCCTGCAGGGCATATGGAGAACCAGATACCCTTATTTTGCTGTTTGCTGCAAAAGCTATCGAAATGAAAAAAAGTGCAAGCACACAAATTATAAGTGTTTTCTTCATTTGAAAAGCGCTCCTTAATCTGAAATCAGCGCTCATGTTACCCTATCACAAATATCATAGTCAATATGTTACATTGTAAGGAAATACTTAAGACATAACCAAAAAATAGCCCCTAAAAAATATAGGGGCTCAGAGCTATATTTACACACTATCAGCTTACTTTTTCTTATCTTCCTTGATTACCTCAAGATAGCTAAGTAGCTCCTTATGACAGTCCCTGATAATGGATCCAAGCAAACCGCGTGGAAAGAAAGGACTTTCTGCAATGATGAAATTATATCTATTTCCTGAAACTGTAATTTCAACTTCAGCTCTATGAACTCTAAGGCCTTTCTTCTCATAGATACTTCTAATCTCTTCGATTGCACTATCCTTATCTATAATAAGTTCATCCTTGGTTGCGATACCGAAGTACTTCTTCTTGAGGTCACGGACAACAACGATTCCCTCTCTATTGTCATTTACAAATCTTTTGACCTCTGTGAAATTGACACCTCGTTCCTCCATGGCATCAAGCAGCTTGTCATCAAGCTCCTTCATGATGGTCCTGTAGTCTTCTGCGTACCTTGACCTTCTCTTCTTTGAAGTGAGCTCAGCAATTACATTCAGAAGTATGATCATAATCAGAATGGTAGAAATGATATATCCAATAGTTCCCATAATACTTTCCTTATCAAATGTGCTTCTAATAATATACAGGAAAAACAACAGTTTATGTACTTCTTCTGCAAAGGAAAGTGTCACGAGAACATAGAAAACCATTTTACACTCACCTAAATATATACAAATCAAATATATGGCATGGAATTAGCATGTTATCCATAAAACGGCATAGGCGTCAGACATCATCGAATCTCATAAATATTTCTTTATTTTACTAAGATTTAAACAGGATAAAAGGTTTGACAACGATACGTATATGGTAGTAAAAATAGGACAAAAGATAAGTTACAAGGAGAGTACAATGGAGGATAAGCTAAAGAAATTGCTTTCTGACCCAGAGAGGAAAATGAATGCTTCTGAGATCAACTATCTTGCCTCAGCCTTCAGAGAGAATATGTTCACAGTTCTCCACGAGAGACAGACAGGACATTGGGGTGGTGCTTCTAGTGCTTCAGAAATCATAACAAGTCTCTACTTCAACAGACTCAACATCGACCCAAAGAATCCTGCATGGGAGGACAGAGACCGCTTCGTTCTTTCCAAGGGACACGCATCCATCAATCTATATACAGTGCTTGCAGCACGTGGATACTTCCCTCTCGAGGATACACACCAGTTCAGAACACTTGGCTCCTATCTGCAGGGACACCCTGCAATGCTCAAGGTTCCAGGAGTAGATATGTCCTCTGGTGCACTTGGCCACGGTCTTTCCATTGGTGTTGGCATGCAGCTCGCTGCCAGACTCTCTGGCAAGAAGTACTGGACATACGTACTTACAGGCGAGGGCTGTCTCAACGAAGGCTCCACATGGGAAGCAATGATGTATGCAGCCAAGGAGAAGATTAAGGGCCTTGTACTTATGATCGACTACAACAAGGTACAGCTTGATGGAACTGAAGACGACATCATGCCTCTATATCCACTTGCCGATAAGATCAAATCCTTCGGCTGGAATCTCTGCCCTAACACATACGATGGAAACAAGGCTGAAGATGTCCTCGATTCATTTGGGTGGATGGACAGCGATGATGTTTGGCCAAAGGCTGTAATCTACAACACAATCAAGGGAAAGGATGTTTCCTTCTCAGAAGGAAAGAATACCTGGCACGGCTGTGCAATCGATGACGAGCACTATGAGATCGGTATCAAGGAACTCAAGGCAATCACAGCAAAGAAGGAGGCATTTGTATGAGTACACAGATGAGAGAGGCTTTCGGCAAGCACCTTGCAGAGCTTGGCAAGACCCATCCAGAACTTGTAGTTCTCGATGCTGATGTATCTGCTTCCACAAAATCAGCAATCTTTGGCAAGGCCTTCCCAGACAGATTCTTCAATGTTGGCGTTGCAGAAGGAAACCTTGCCGGTATCGCTGCAGGCCTTGCAACAGCAGGTTACCGCCCTGTTATCAACTCCTTTGCAATCTTCCTCGAACTTAAGTCTATCGACCAGATAAGACACGATATGTGCTATAACAACCTGCCTGTAATCATTGCAGGTGCATATGGTGGCTTCTCAGACTCCTTCGATGGCGCAAGCCATCAGGCAATCGAAGATATCTCAATCTTCAGAGCAATTCCTAACATGGAAGTAATTGTTCCATCCGATGCACATCAGGCAGAACTTGCTCTCGATTACGCACTCACAAGGAACAATCCTGTATATATTCGCCTTAACAGGAATGCAATGCCTGATATAGACACAGATACTGAAGCTTTCTTCCAGGGAAAGGCAGTAAAGTGTATCGAAGGTAAGGATATCACTATCGCAGCAACTGGAATCACAGCATCCATGGCCTGTGATGCAGCAAAGATTCTTGAAAAGGAAGGGATCAGCGCAGAGGTATTCTCCTGCCCATTTGTCAAGCCAATCGACTCTGCTACCATATTCGAGTCTGCAAAGAAGACTGGCGCCCTCATAACAGTTGAGGAAGCTGTCTTGATCGGTGGATTCTCAAGTGCACTTGCTGAAGAAGCTTTCAGAGCAGGTTTCTCATGCAAGGTAAAGACAATTGGTCTTGATAACTGCTTTGGAGAAACCGGTCCATACATTCCACTATTGGCAAAGTATGGCCTCTCTGCTGAGAACATCGCTTCGGAAGCAAGGAAACTTCTAGGAAAGTAAACTATTGATGAATGAATACAAAGCAAAGGCCTATGAGTTACTTCATAGTGCCTTTCCTGACTACACTGTAGGACTCGACGTTTTAAAGGAAGTCGGCAAGGTAGCCGCCAAATTTGGATCAAAGACACTAGTTGTTACAAACAACACTTCCCTCTTTGAGCGTTGTGTGGGATATCTAAAAGATGCAAATGTAGAGATATCAGGAGATAGCCCCTGTCCTGGAGCACGCCCTAACGCGCCAAAGGAGGATGTCTACAGGATTGCGTCCTCGATTCAAGCAGCAAATCTAGACTCTGTCATTGCAATAGGTGGTGGCTCCCTTATTGATGCTGTCAAGGCATCCTGTGTGCTTTCATCCTTGAATGATGTAGATTCTGGTGAAATAGATAGCTACTTTGGAACAGGACTTGTTTCAGCCGCTCTTGAAAGAAGTGGAAGAAAGCTTCTTCCTCTGATAGCAATCCAGACAAGTGCATCTTCAGGCTCTCACCTGACCAAGTATTCAAATATCACAGATATTGCAACTGGGCAGAAGAAACTCATTGTTGATGAGAAAATTGTTCCTTCTGCCCCACTCTTCGATTACACTCTGACAACCTCAATGCCACCTCATGTTACAGTTGATGGTGCTCTTGATTCCATCAGCCACACAGTAGAGGTCTTCTGGGGTGCCAAGGGTGATAAATATCCACTTGCTGAAAAGCTATTTGTCCTTGCAGCAAGTCTCACTACAGCTGCAGCAAAAAGAGCTATCGAGAATGGAAATGATATCGAAGCTAGAGAAGCTATAGGGCTTTCAACAGACCTTGGTGGATACGCAATAATGATCGGTGGAACCTCTGGTGGTCATCTTACATCATTTTCTCTTGTCGATTGCATTGGACACGGAAGTGCATGTGGTGTAATGAATCCATACTATGCCGTCCTTTACGGCAGAGCCATCCAAAGACAGCTTCACACAGTTGGAAATGTCTTCAAGAAGGCAGGTTTTGGAAAGGATGTCGACTTTGACAAGATAGAAGGACGAGAGCTAAGTGAAGCTGTTGCAAAGGCAATGCTCAGCTTCAATGCATCAATAGGTGCTCCAACACGCCTTTGTGATATTCCTTCATTCAGCGAGGAAGTCCACATCGAAAGAGCAATCAAGGCAGCAAAGGATCCAGCATTGAAGATGAAGCTTCAGAATATGCCTGTGCCGATGGAAAGTAAGGATGTGGATGAGTATATGCTTCCACTCTTGAAAGCAGCAGCATCTGGAGATCTCTCACTAATCAAAGAGATGTAGATTAACACTATATGAATAAAGGGGTCGCAAGTTGCGACCCCTTCTCTTAACTACAAGAATTACAATTACTTGATAATTCTAGTTCTGCCCTGAGGCTCAGCATATCTTTCATCAACAACGCCACCAAGTGCCTGTGTGATGTAGTTCATTACAACTTCATCAAGTGGGATACTTGTATCGAACTGTGAGGTAGCTGCCTTGAATGCATAGTAGGTATCACCACCAGCTGCAAGGAAGTTGTTGGTAACAACTGCATAGACACTGAATGGAGTCCATGGCTTGCCGTTGATTGAGTTGATCTTTACACGTCTAATTGTAGCTGGACCATAGTATGTTGATTCTGGATAGGTTTCAGCTCTCTTGGCATATTCCTTCTTTGTGTTGATTGTCATGTTGATACCAGCAGTCTGAGGATAGCCACCGAGAATTCCTGGGAGAGAGAATGTAGATGCCTCAAGTGCTTCACGAAGCTCAACACCAGTTACATAGATAACTGTGAGTGTGTTGCCGAATGGAAGAACAGTGTTGATGTCCTTCATTGAGAGATCACCAGCTTTGAGGGAAGCACGAATACCACCACCGTTAGTAATAGCGACAACGTTCTCTACTGGAACAGCGAGAGCTGATGGATCAGAGAGAATTGACCAGAGCATTGCATCACTTACGAGATCACCAAGGTTGGTTTCCTGGCCTCTAACGATTGCCTTCTCACCAATGAGATCCACCTTGGTCTCTGCAAACTTTGCACCATAAACACTATCGATTTCGCCCATAATCTTATCAGACAGTGCCTTGACTTCAGGATCATCTGGGAGGTTCTCACACTTCTCGAGGTGGTAATCAATAACAGCGCCAGTCTTGCTATCAAGCTCGATTACACCAATGTTCTCGAACTTTGTACCAGTCTGCTGCATTGGAAGGCCTTCATAACCTGAGAATACAGAGTGGGAGTGACCGTCGATGAGGAAGTCGATTCCCTTAACATTTGCCAAGAGGTCCAATGAGGTATTAGGTCTGGATTCGTCGTTTATGCCAAGGTGAGCGATACAGAGTACGAGATCAACACCCTTTGCCTTGAGCTCATCAACAACCTTCTGTGCTACATCATACATTGCCTGATCAGCTGGGAACTTAAGTCCCTTGATGAGTGCTGGGTTAACCTTGGTCTGGGATTCTGGAGTTTCCAGATCGAAGATACCGATCTTAGCGCCCTGCTTTGTTTCATAGATTGCATATGGCTCAAAGATAGTTGTTCCATCTGGATGGAATACGTTAGCACAAAGAACCTTGAAGTTTGCTTTCTTCATGTTCTCAGCAAGCTGAGGATAGCCGAAGTCAAACTCGTGGTTACCAAGACCTACGAAGTCATAGCCTACAGCATTCATCATCTCAACAGCACTAAAGCCCTTGCTGATACTTACATAAGGATTGCCCTGAGTATAGTCACCATTGTCGATTACGATGACTTCAGCATCCTTTTCAAGGTAAGATTTCTTGAGAGCTGCCATCTTTGCATATCCTTCGAGTGCTCCATGAACATCATTCGAATGAAGAATGAAGAACCTGCCATAGTATTCACCATGAGCTTCTTCTACTGCTGGAGCAGGAGTTGCTGCAACTACAGTTTCTGTAGTATCAGCTTCGCCCTTCTCTTTGCAACCCTTTGCAGTGAGACCTGTCAATGCAATAAGTGCAATCAGAAGGATGACGAATAACTTCTGGTAAAAATGTCTCATATACTCCTCCTAATATTTATGGGATTAATATTACGCGTATATTCTAACCCAAATATAAGCTACTTGAAAGAATGGATTTCGCTAAATCCTTTTCATTTTGTCTCAAAATACTTGGATAAACCCAAGAATCTTAATTATCCAACAATTCCGCAATATTCCTTCTCTTCACTCTCTACAGCAGATCTGAGAGCATTTTCGTCAACGCTGTCGCCAGAGAGGCGAACAAGCACGCGATCATTATTTTTATCAGCAATAGCCTTCTCGACTCCAGCGACCTTCTCTATTGCATCTGCAACATGTTTCTCGCAGTGTACACACATCATGCCTTTTACTTTCAATTCAATTGTCTTCATTTTTTCTCCTTTCCTCTCTAGCTTATTTCAATTATTGTCCATTTTCCACCATAATAAAGGCATGATGGAAAATGAAAGTGTAACCTTTATAGCACTTTATAGGTTCACATTCTTGATAACGAAAGATAATACAGGGACTGATGAATGATTCCAAAGACCATAAACTACATACCCTTCCTTGATAGATACTCAAGCGAGATACAGGAGTTCACTATTTCTATAAGAGCGACCAATCCTGAATATACAATAAAGGAATGGACACTCGATATTCTCAGATATGAGAGAATCCCGGAAAACGTAAAAGATGCGATCATAGAGAAAAGATATGACGAAGTAAGTGAATATCTTGCTCTCTACCTCATATATTCAAAGGGTGGTATCTACATAAACCCAAGAGTGAAGATAACTAAAAGTCTCGATGGACTTCTGTACAACGGTTTCTTTGGCTTTTATGACAATCAAGATGGAAAAATACAGAATATTATCATGGGAGCAGAAAAGGGAAACCCATTTGTCCTTTCCTGTCTTGAAAGATATTTCGATGATGAAAATGTCCTAGTAAAGAAGGCAAAGGCTCTAGGTTTTAAAAATGAGGATACGCTCCAGCACCTAGCAGACAGAGTCTCTATCTACCCTTCCACTTTCATCTCTGCAGATCCAGATAGCTATGCTTATATAAAGGATGTAGTCAAGGAAGAGACTCCTATCCAGAAGACCTATGTAGAGCAGAGTGAAGAACCTGAAAGCAAAATAAAAAGACTACTTTCTATATTCTCAAAGAAGTTCTCATAGTAATCGTGTTATCGAAAACTCAGAAGGAAGACTAATTTCTCCTTGGGAAGGATATATCGACAGATAGTACCTTTTTTCCTTGTGGATGATAAAAAAGCTGTCAAAGTCAGAAAGTCTTGAAGTAACGTCTCCATATCTCCTTGCGTCCCAGATAGAGCCACCATGTGCTTTTATGAGAGCTTCTTTCATCGACCAAAGGCGAAAGAATCCATCCTCCTTGTCACTCATCCAAGCTCTTTCTCTTTCACTGAAGGCACGCTCTGCTATTTTCTCTGTACTATATCTATCTCTCACTACCTGAATGTCGATTCCCACATCATCCTTGTTGTCTGAAACTATGAGTGCGATAAGGTCTTCAGAGTGAGAGAGATTGAAAGAGTGACTGAAAGCATCAAGATATGGTTTTCCATTCTCACCGAATGAAAAGTCTTCCTTTGTAAAACACATCAAGTAGTTGCTGTTTATAGAAGATAGGATATACTCGTAACTTGATATCTTCTTATCAAATCCCCCAATATCCTTTATAAACAATCTACTTTCATTCATAGCCCTATCTTCGCCCCTTGATGCCTTTAATTCTATTGGAAACTACAGGAACATTCATAAGCAATGTAAGAATAGTGAGAAGTAGAAGCACGATTGTGATCGGGCTTGAGAACATAGCTGCTATCTTATGTTCTTCTGACTGGACAAGGGACACTGCTCTTCTGAAGTTTGAATCCATCATGCCACCGAGAACTATCGCAAGAACCATCGGTGCAACCGGATATCCTCTCCTTCTCATAACATAGCCAAGACATCCAAAGAGGAACATCAAAAGCACGTCGAACATTCTATTGTTTGCAGCAAAGGCTCCAATTATGCACAGAACAGTTACCAAAGGAAGCAGAATTCTCTTCGGAACTAGAATTACTTTACTGAGCTTCGGGGCAACTATAAGGCCCAGAAGCAAGAGGAATAGGCAACCAAGAAGACCACCAGCAACTACAGATGCAAACATTCCACTTTGTGTCTTTATGAACATAGGTCCCGGCTGAAGGCCATGGACATAGAATACAGAGAGAATGATTGCAGTTACAGCATCTCCTGGGACAGCGAGTGCAAGCATAGGGATCATAGCACCACCGATACATGCATTGTTGCTAGTTTCACTTGCAACAATTCCCTCAATTGCACCCTCTCCAAAAGGACGTGAAGGTTTTCTGACTATCTTCTCAGCAGAGCTATATGCAAGGAAGGATGCTACAGGTCCACCAGCTCCTGGAAGTGCACCTACGATAGTCCCGATCAAAGCGTAGTACATAGAGTACCAGAAGTGCTTCAGCACATCCTTAAGTGGTACCTTCTCACTCTTCATTTCAGAAACTTCTGCATCCATAGCATTGCTCGATATGGAAGATAGCACTTCAGTAAAACCAAACAGACCAACTAGAGCTGGCACAGTAGAGACTCCTGCCTGAAGCTCTCTAAGCCCAAAAGTGAGTCTTGGAGAGCCTACGACTGAATCAAGACCAATCATGGCAATGAAGAGACCAAAGGATACGGATATAAGCCCCTTGCTGAATGATTTACTAGTCAGAGAACCAACAGCCGCTAAGCCAAAGAGAGACAGGAGGAAGTAATCTATTGGATGGAACTTCAGAGCAATCTTAGAAATCGGCCCACAGAGTGTCCACATTGCAAGGATACCGAAAACAGAGCCGATGAAAGAGTAGATAGTAGCATACTTGAGTGTCTTGTACGCTTCTCCCCTCTTTGCAAGTGGATAACCATCGAAAGCTGTCACAACAGAAGCAGGAGCTCCCGGGATATTTATCAAGATTGCAGATATCGCACCAGAGAAAACACCTACAACATAAAGGCCCATTATGGTTGCCATAGCATCATTGGTAGTCCAGGTGTAGGTAATTGAAACAAGAAGCGCTGTTGCCATCGTTACAGATAATCCTGGAATTGCACCAACAAAGAGCCCTATGACGGAACCGAATAGTACAAGGAGGATGAAACGAACATTCAAAAGGTATGAAAGTACAAGATCTAGATACATTTCCACTCCTCCTCAAAGTCCAAGATAGTAGTAGATGCTACCTTTAGGAAGCATTACATGCAGAGTGAGAGCAAACAGTACGTAGACAAATAATGTTGCAATGACTGAAAGCAAGATAATCAGTGGCCATTTCTTCAAGCCCAAGAGACGGAATGTGAAGATCAAGAAGGCAGCTGTCGAGATAAGAAATCCCACAAAGGGAAGCAAAAGATAGTAGATAAAACAGATAAGGATATAAAGGAGCATCTCCATGTAATGATTTACTACTTTTCTCTCTTCACTTCCTTTCCTTCGTCCTTCAAGGATGAGAGAGATGGAAAGGAAAAACAGCATAATGGAGATAGCCAATGGGAAAAGATATGGAGAGAGCTTCCATTCCATATCTAAAGCGATATGGCTCTTGATTGAAAAGATTATGCCCAGAACTGAGAAAACAAAAAATATTGCTCCCTCTATAGCATCATTGTTCTCTAGATACTTCTTCATCTCTATTTTTACCTTTGACTTTTGATTATAACAAATATGGGGACTACATCACCACATAGCCCCCACAATCGATATTGCTTATCAGTTATTTGGTCTTGCGATACCAAAATCAGCAGGGCTGTTCTTTACAGCTCTTGCATCATACAAAAGCCAGGATACAAGACTTGTCCATTCTGAGTAGAATGCCTTCATCTCTTCTTCTGTCGTATACTTCTCATACAGAGGTTCGAGACAGTTTTCAGAAACAAAGCTCTTCCATTCATCGCTCTCGACAACCTTTCTTGCAGCATCTCTGAGAGCTTCTACAATAGCTGGATCCACATCCTTGGAAACAAGGAAATTGAGTGGAGTGAAGGCATTCTTCATATATGGAGCTGCAGCTGGATCTACTTCCTCGAAGATTGGTACATTAGGATACTTTTCAAGATGTCTATCGGAAGAGACAGCAAGAAGCCTCAAATCACCACTTGCGATGTAACCAACAACAGTTGCGAAATTGGAATTAGTGAAATCGACCTCGCCAGAGAGAACTGCAAGGAAACAATCAGAGCCTGACTTGTATGCTGTAAGAGCAGGAACATAACCCAGCTTTTCCATGATGATGCCCTGAACATGTCCAGATCCACCAGGACCTGTATATGACATCTTAACTTTTCCAGGGTTCTTCTTCATGTCACTGAGAAGATCATCCATTGTCTGATACTTGGAATCCTTTGCTACAACTATTACCTTTGGATCGTTTACAACACTCATAATCGGTGTGTAGTCATCATATGAAAGGTCTGAAAGGCCTGCAACCCGCTGTGTTCCAAGAGATTCTGCATGGAATAGAACAGTGTAGCCATCAGGTGCAGCATCCAAAACATATTTACATCCAATAGCACCAGAAGCAC
>JAFVDZ010000031.1 GCA_017478205.1 Spirochaetales bacterium
CCAGCCTACAGCTGTTGCAAAGGCAACACCTCTGATTCCGAATCTTGGGACCAGGATGAATGTAAATATTACTCTTGTTGTGATCTGAGTGAGAGTTGCAAGTATTGTCGTCTTCATCTTTCCCATGCCTCTGAAGAAGCCTTGGATTCCATTTGTAAATCCTGCTTCGATCACAAAGAAGGCCATGAGACTTAGGTAGCTCATTCCAAGGGAGATGAACTCAGGTGTATTGATGAATATGGATAAAAAGAAGCTACCAAATACAGAGAGAACAATACAGATGAAGACCCAGTAGCAAACTTCTAGCGTGAGGCCGGAAAGCACTCCTTCTTTGATGCGTTTCTTGTTCTTTGCACCTCTATTTTGACCAACATAGGTCATCATTGCAGATGCAATTGATTGTTCAGGTACAAGTGCAAAGGCCTCTATCTTTGCACAGGCTCCGTATGCAGCGATTGCTGTGACACCAAGTGTGTTGATAGAGGATTGGATCAACATCTTGCCAATTGGTTGGCATGACTGTTGGAGTGCGGTTGCAGAGCCATAGGATAATATTTCCTTGATTATCGAAGGCTTCAATTTGATGTCTTTTCTTTCAAGCCTCAAAAGTGGCATAGTCTTTTGAGCCTTGTAAAAACAGAGCAGGGCAGAGACAGCCTGGGAAATGACAGTTGCAAGAGCCGCTCCAAAGACGCCAAAGCCGAAGAATACGATGAAGATGACATCAAGTAGTGCATTGAGTACAGAAGAGAAGGTTAGATACTTCAGTGGTGTCTTAGAATCTCCAACAGCCCTCATTGCAGCTGCATAGGAGTTGTAGGTATAGGTGAATGGCATGCCAAGCATTATGAGCTTGAGGTAGATGGATGCATCGTGAAGGATTTCTTCTGGAACTTTAATTGCCCTTAGTATGCTCTTGCTTGCCAATGTGCCAAGCAGCATGATCAACAATGAAAATATTATTCCAAGAAACAGGAGTGAAAAGAGGGCTGCTGGGATTTCATCATCATCCTTTGCGCCCTTTGCTTTGCTTATTAGCACAGAAGCTCCGATAGCGAGTCCTGAGACACCCATTACTATGATGTTGAAGACAGGTGATGATGCATTTACAGCTGCAAGGGCAGCAGTTCCTGCTGCGCGTGCGATGATGATGGAATCAACTACGTTGTACATCAGCTGGAAAAGGTTTCCAAGGATGATTGGGATTGCAAAAAAGAAGATATGAGATCTAGGATTTCCCTCCGTCATATCACGTGCCATCTTATGTAACCTCCTTGGATTGCTACCATTATAGTGTTTGGATGAAAACAAAAGAAGTAGGAAGAATCTATTTAATGAATTGACCTATAAACAAATAGTTTTGAAAATGCCAAATTTTCAATGAAAAACGAGTAAAGTAAGGTGAAAAAACGGTTTTTACCTCTAGACATAAACAGAATTATGATTTAAGTTAATAGAGCATTAGCTTTGGGCGGTTAACTCAGCGGGAGAGTGCCACCATGACGTGGTGGAAGTCATAGGTTCAAACCCTATACCGCCCATAAAGACATCTCACATTGTTTGGGATGTCTTTTTTGTTTATCAACACTTGAATCTTAATCTTGTTCAAACATTTTATGAGATCGATTATGATCTGGGATAAGGATCGATATATATGAAGACAGTTCGTGTTGTTGCAGCAGTTATCAAGAAGGGTGATAAGATATTTTCAACTCAAAGAGGCTATGGAGAATTCAAGGGTGGATGGGAATTCCCTGGTGGAAAGATAGAGGAGGGTGAGGCTCCTGAAGAAGCTCTTGTCAGAGAGATAAAAGAGGAGTTGGATGCATCAATTGTTGTTGATAGATATATGACAACAATTGAATATGACTATCCTAACTTTCATCTTTCTATGGATTGTTTCCTTGCTCATCTTGAAGAAGACCATGTTGAATTACTTGAACATAGTGCAGCTAGGTGGCTTACAAGAGAAGATATTGATACGGTACAGTGGCTACCTGCTGATATTACTATAATTGATATGGTGAAAAGCGATATTCTTGCTTGACATGATCTTGTAATCGCATTTTTGAGCTGCTAAGATTTTTTTCATGGAAAACAGTTCAGAAGCGAGACAAGATCTAATCGACGCATCTAGGGCAGCTTTTGTTGATAGATCAATAAATCATAAAGTTGAGCTACGACCAAGACTTGTAGTCAATGATTGGCAAAGAAAGGAAAAGATTATTTATGAACTCGATAAACAGTTAAGAAACTGTACTGAGTTCTGGTTTTCTGTTGCTTTTATTTCGATGTCTGGACTGATACTTTTGCTCAATGTCTTTGAATACTTGAAGGACAAAAATGTCAAAGGGCATATAATTACAACAGATTATCTGACCTTCTCTGAGCCAAGGGCTCTTCGAAAGCTCCTTGAAATTCCATTTATTGATTGCAAAGTTGCAACCAACGAGAGTTTTCATACAAAGGGATACTGCTTCAAGAATATAG
>JAFVDZ010000032.1 GCA_017478205.1 Spirochaetales bacterium
ACTCTCAGCTCTGTACATTGCCTTTCCAAGTAGTCTACCATCTCTGATCTGCATGATCGAAACAGTACAGAGAGAGCCTCTCATCTCGATTGCAGCATAATCTCTCGATTCCCTCGATGCAGACTGTACTGTCTGCTCAGCTGTAATCTTTTCAAGTGCGATTATAACATCCCTTTTCTTGGCAGCTTCCTCAAACTTCAGAGCCTTGCTATCTTCAAGCATCTCCTTTTTCAATTTCTCTACAGCTGCCCTATTGTCACCTGAAAGGAAGCTTTTGATCTCATCGACATACTCTGCATATTCCTTTTTCGATATTCTGCCGATACACGGAGCTGAGCACTTATGGATATGATAATAAAGGCATGGTTTTATTCTCTTCTCAAGTGGTCCCTTGCAAAGTCTTAGTGGATAGTTGTTCCTTACAAGTTCAAGGTATGTGTTGAGAGCCTCTGCTTGAGGGTATGGGCCATAGTACCCTGCTCCATCAGGCAAGATTCTTCTAGTTTTATAGACACGAGGAAAATCTTCCTTTGTGATCTTAATAAGTGGATAACTTTTTCCATCCTTCAAGAGGATATTGTAGTGAGGGTTGTACTTCTTGATCAGGTTGTTTTCGAGGACCAATGCCTCGTACTCATTTCCTGTGATGATGTAGTCGATGTGGTCAATCTTGGCAACCAATGCCGTTGTCTTGGCATCTCTATTTGGCAAGAAATAGGAGTTTACACGACGGTGAAGGTTCTTTGCCTTACCGACGTATATCACCTTATCATCAACATTCTTCATCAAGTAGCAGCCAGGATTTTCTGGCAAGCTTTTCGCCTGTTCTCTTGCGCCCATGAACTGTATTATAATCACGTAAGACCAAATAGGCAAAGGATGAAGGGAACATGAAGGCACTAGATAGCTTGACTGAAAGCTTTGATGAAGAAAAGAGAGGAAGGATTTTATCTCTTGCAAAAAAATATCAGCTGACAGATTCTCAACTCCTTGAACTCTTGAAAAACGAAGCAGACTTAGAGCTTTGGCAAGAGAAATCAACTTTGGATATTCTCGATTATCAACTTATAGACTCTCGTCAGGGAAAAAGAAAGGCCGAGGAGCTCATGAAAGAGATGAGAATCTATATAGATAACCTCAGATACTCACCAACTGACTACTCTACTTTCAACCCACCAAAGATCATAAGAGCAAAGAGTGAAGAAGAGGTCTTCACAGACGACTCGATAAAGTTGATGGGCAAGTGCCCTTGCCCTGTAGATGGTGAAAAGACTCGCTGTTGCAAGCTTACAACCCTAGATGCTGTCTCCCAGTGTGCATTCGGCTGTTCATATTGTTCAGTCCAGTCCTTCTATTCAAAGAACAGAATCGGAGTTGTATCAAATCTTTCACAGCGACTTAGCAATATAGATACAGAAGGAATCTGGCACATAGGAACAGGGCAAGCATCCGACTCCCTTTTGCTAGGTGATAGCCATGGAACACTCACAAGTCTAAGTGAATTTGCCACCTCTCACCCAAATATCGTCATAGAACTCAAAAGCAAGAGTCCAAGAAGAGACTTCATGGAGAAAAGTTTTCCAAGAAATATGATCTTCACCTGGTCACTCAATGCAGAGACTATAATCAAGAAGGAAGAGCATTTGACGGCTTCTCTTGATGAAAGGCTTGAAAGTGCCAGAATAATGGCTGACAAGAAGAATCTAGTTGGATTTCACATCCACCCAATGGTCTATTTCAAGGGATGGCAGGATGAGTACAGGAAAGTTGTCGAGAAGATCACAAAGACATTTTCACCTGATGAGCTATGCCAGATATCATTTGGCACGCTGACATTCACAAAGGCCGTGCTTCAGCACCTCAGGACCCACAGGACCCCATCAAGAGTACTCTGTATGCCTCTTGTAGAGGCTGCTGGAAAGTACTCATATACACTTGAAATCAAGAGAGAGATGTTCAGCACCATATACTCTTACTTTCCAAAAGAGTTCAAGGAGAAGGTCTTCTTCTATCTATGCATGGAAGACCCAAGTCTCTGGAAAACTTGTCTAGGAAGGGAGTATTCCTGTGACAAGGAGTTTGAGGAAGATATGAAGAAGCACTATCTTGATAAGATCAGAGCTTCTTCATCTTCAAGAGTGTGAGAGCTGTGCCTGCAACTGCCGCAGTTTCAGTTCTCAATATCCTCGTTCCCATCAGCACTGGCTTGTAATCATTATCAGTGAAAAGCTGTCTTTCTCTTGCACTCCAGCCTCTTTCTGGACCAATTGCAATTGTTATTTTTCCTTCGAGTGAGAGGTTTTCAAAGCTTTCTGAGCCAATTACATTGTCAAGTATTAGATGGGTACTACCATCAAAAGCCAGCTTCAATGCACTTTCAACATTCTCTGTAAAAAGAACTTCAGTTACTCCTGTGTGCCCAGCTTGCATAGCACCTGAGATGAGGA
>JAFVDZ010000033.1 GCA_017478205.1 Spirochaetales bacterium
AAATCAAAAAGCTCTTCTACTTTTTTGTCTGTTTCTTTCTGATGAACATTTGTATCTAAAAGCTGCTTTTTAATTGTGTTGATTTCTGAAAAAACTTTTGCATTGTTTTGCAGAAAGTGTCGCATTGCAACAAATGCACGCATAATCTGAATGTTTACTTCTACAGCCGTAGGGCTTTTTAGAACCGATGAAAGCATGGCAACGCCCTGTTCTGTAAAAGCATAAGGCATTACGGTAGAATGCTTCATTGTTTCGAACCGGTCACAATTTGTGACCAGTTCATCTTTTTCTGATTTGTCCAAAGCAAACATAAAGTCTTCTGGAAAACGCTCTATATTTCTTTTTACAGCCTGATTCAGAACTTTTGTTTCTGTTCCGTAAAGTTCTGCCAGGTCTCGGTCTATCATTACCTGCTGGTTTCTGATTGTGAGAATCTTTGCTTCTATTGTTTTTGCTGTAATTTCATTGCTCATGCCATTAACCAGATGTTAAGATAGCATATTTTATGGAAGAATTCGAGCCTTCAAATTATCCAATGTATTTTTTATGAGCCAACTTTACATTTGACTGTTTGACCATAGCATATTGAAGAGTTGTATCAATCCGCTGATGGCCTAAAAGCTGTTGAAGCTGTTCTATCGGCATTCCTTTATCAATTGCTAATGGTGGGAAGGTAAACGATAATTTACACAGCGCATGCTACTTTGATCTTTCGCGCTCGACCCTCTCCTTTACTAAGGCATCTAGTTTTTTTAGAAACTCATTCTCCATCTCCAGGTATGCATTCCTCTTTCTGAGCATCTCCAGCTCAGCTGATACATCGGCCCCATTCACATCCACATTCCTCGGTGCTCTGCCTTTTGCTCTTCTGCCTGACACTTTTCTACCTCTTCCCTCGCAAAGGAGGGCCTCGGCTCCTCCTTCAGAATACTTCATGTACCACCTCTTTCCAACACTCTTCTCTATGTTGTATCCCATGCAGTCTTGCACGTCTTACCAGCTTAGATTCTGTAGCTCCTTGCTATATCTGATACTGGTTTATGTCTTACTATGACTTCTTCCAGCATCCTTTTTCTTTTCTTCATCGCTCAGTTAAAAAAGCTTAACCCCCTTGTGTAAGATCCTTGATCCAATTTTTGGATGTTACTTCAATGGAAGCGATAATTTAAAAAGGTATTTCTTTGTTCTGGGTTTTAGGATTATTATTCAATCAATATGAACGAATATATAATTCCAATTGCAAGTCTTATGCTTTCATTTGTTTCAACATATCTATCTTTCAAGTTCATCTTCTCAAAGCAGGGACTTTTCTGGATATTGCCTACAATTCTTTCTGTTCTGATTGATTTATATATTCTTAACCTCATCATGTTCCCTTCCCTTCTCTTGCTACCTCCATTTGGCTTTACACTCTTTCCTCTCTTTCTCTCTTCTATCTATCTAATTGTGATCATCCAATTCAGGTACACGATAAAGAAGACAGTTATCGAGAACCGCTATGAAGATGACATGAAGAAGAATTACAACGAAGCAAAGATTTTGGAGAGAAAGGACAGACAAGCCTTCAACAAGGCATTGAAAACTAAGAAGAAGAAAGACAACAACTCCAATATCGTTGATAAATTCGAATTGAAATAGAGTTCAATGGAAATAATCTTCCAAAAGGTGTATGCTTTTCTATTACAAATTCGGGAGGATTTTCAGTGTCACTGTTTTTTACAGGCCTAAAACATTCAGGCAAAACCACACTAGCTAAGAGGATTGCATCAAAGATTGGAAGAAAGTGGATAGATTCAGATGATCTCATGCTGAATGTACTTGATGGCATGAGCGTCAGAGAGTTCTACAAGACCCAAGGAAAAGAAGAATTCATGGTTTTGGAGGCAGAGGAAGTAAGAAAATACCTTGACGATAATTGCAATGTTGTAATGAGTCTAGGTGGTGGCGCTGCAGATAACACTCCTCTTATGGAGATGCTGAAGGAGAATGGCAAGGTTGTGTATCTATCACGTCCTGAAGAACTCCTTTTAAAGAAGGTATTGGAAAAGTCAGGCCTCCCACCATTTCTGGACAATGATGATATTGCGGGCTCCTGGCATACTATCTTCACACGCAGGGACAGGATCTACAGAAAATATGCAGATGCTGTCATAGAACTTGGTGAATACAAGGATAAGGATGAGACAGTTACAAAAATCCTTGAGATGCTTGATTTGGAGAGATGAAGATGGGCGGTAATACATTTGGAAAAATTTTGACTGTTACAACCTTTGGGGAAAGCCATGGAAAGGCCCTTGGCTGTGTTGTCGATGGCTTTCCTGCAGGAATTCCTTTCGATTATGATTTCATCCAAAGCGAGATGGACAGAAGAAGACCTGGTGCCAATTCACTTGGGACCAAGAGAAATGAGAAAGATGAAATCAAGGTACTCTCTGGTGTATTTGAAGGTGTCACAACAGGCATGCCAATTTGCATGATACTCGAAAACACTGACCAACACTCAAAGGATTACTCAGCGATAAAGGATCTCTTCAGGCCATCCCATGCCGATTACACATATGAGATGAAGTATGGCATCAGAGATTACCGTGGTGGTGGTAGAAGCTCAGGGCGAGAGACAAGCAGCAGGGTTGCAGCAGGTGCTCTTGCAAAGCTATATCTCAAGACCAAGGGAATTGAAATCAAGGCAGGAACTGTACAGATTGCAGGCGTAAAGGCTGTAAACTGCTCCTGGGATAACTTGGTAGGAGAGCTTCGCTGTCCTGATAGAGAGAAAGAGATAAGTATGATAGCTGAAATCGAGACTGCAAGATTGATGAACAATAGCGTTGGAGGCGTCATCGAGTGCCATATTACAGGCACACCTGTAGGTCTTGGAGAGCCTTGCTTTGATAAACTCTCTTCTTCACTTGCATATGCGATCATGTCGATTGGAGCTTGCAAGGGATTCGAGATCGGAGAAGGTTTTGAAAGTGCAAGAATGAAAGGAAGCGCCTTCAATGATCAGATGAGAGCTGAGGGAGGAAATGTAGATTTCCTTTCCAACCACTCTGGAGGAATATTGGGAGGCATCTCAAATGGAAATGAGATTGTCTTCCGCGCAGCCTTCAAGCCAACCCCTTCCATTTCTCGTGAACAGATGACAGTTACAAAGAATCTTGAAAATACAACATGTCTTGTGAAGGGTCGCCATGACCCTTGCATCGTTGCAAGAGCGATAGTTGTGGTCGAAGCTATGGCTGCACTTACTCTTATGGATGCATATCTCATCTCAGAGGCAAAGTAGGATGGATAGACCACTAGTAGTACAGTCTGACAGGACGCTCCTTCTCGATATACACTCAAGCAATGCAGAAGAATGCAGAGCAGACCTCATTGTCTTTACAGAGCTCATAAAGAGCCCTGAGCATGTTCACACCTATGAAATCACAGCCCTTTCGCTCTGGAATGCCTGCTCATCAGGCTATTCAGCTAAGAAAGCGATAGAGACACTTGAAAAGTGGTCGAGATTCGATATACCTCAAACTGTCCTCTTCTTTATCGAGGACACAGCATCGCGCTTTGGCTCCATCCTTCTCGATGAGCTTGATGAGAATACTCTCCTTCTCACATGCAAGAAGGATCTCTATTACCGCCAGCTTGCATCTGAAAAGAGTTTATCTACACTTCTTACGCCATATAGTGGAAACAGCTTCACTGTACCTCTACTTTACAGAGGAGAAGTCAAGGTCAGGCTAATCAAACTAGGCTTTCCTGTCGATGATCTTGTTCCACTCAAGAAGGGAGAAGAGCTAAGCCTTGATCTAAAGGATAACTTTGTCGCAAGAGAGTATCAGATCACAGCTGTAAATGCACTTCTTGGCAATATGGAAAAGGGAACTGGATATGGCAATATCGTTCTTCCCTGTGGCTCGGGAAAGACTATCGTTGGTCTTATCGCACTCTCTCGCTTGAAGACCAATACTCTAATTCTCTGCCCAAACGTTGTTTCAGTACATCAGTGGATAAGAGAGATTCTCGATAAGACTACATTGACAGAAAACGAGGTTGGAGAGTACTCAGGAGAAGTCAAGAACATAAAGCCAGTTACTGTGTGTACATATCAGGTGTTGACCTGGAGAGAGAATGTCGAAGCTGACTTCAAGCACTTCAAGCTGCTTTCTGAATACAATTGGGGCTTTGTTATCTACGATGAAGTCCATATGCTCCCAGCCCCAGTTTTCAAGATTACATCATCTCTTCAATCTGTTTATCGCCTTGGCCTCACAGCAACCCTTGTAAGGGAGGATGGCAGAGAGGATGAAGTATTCTCACTAGTCGGACCAAAGCGATATGACGTGCCATGGTCGGTGCTTGAAAAGCAGGGCTTCATAGCAAAGGCTTACTGCCATGAGATCAGAATCGATCTTCCTGAAGAACTTGAGGTTGAGTATGCACTTGCAAAGAACAGAGAAAAATACAGGATTGCAAGTGAGAATCCCAACAAGATCAAGATTGTAAAGCAGCTAGTCGAAGAACACCCAGATGATAGGATCTTGATCATAGGACAATATATCGACCAGCTTGAAGAGATAAGGAAAAATTTTGGCTGGCCTATAATTACAGGTTCAAGTGCAAATAAAAAGCGCGATCAGCTATATGATGATTTCAGAAGCGGAAAGGAAAGAATTCTCATCGTAAGCAAGGTCGCAAACTTTGCAATAGATCTTCCTGATGCCTCCATGGCCATCCAGGTTTCAGGCACCTTTGGATCGAGACAGGAGGAAGCTCAGAGGCTAGGAAGAATCCTGCGCCCCAAAGAGAGGGACAGTCACTTCTATACGATCATCACGAAGTTCTCCAGCGAAGAGGAGTTTGCCCTCAATCGTCAAAAGTTCCTTTCCGAACAGGGTTACAGCTACACTGTTGAGAACATTAAAATTTAGGAGATGTGATGACACTCGAGAACTATCTTGATTACCTTGATATGGACAGGCTCCTCTTTCTTTCAAGGCTCTACCTTGGAAAGATCGAGATGCCATATACAAAGATTCGACTTATCGAAAATCTCAAGCTCTTTCTATCTGAAGAGAGGATCAAAAAACTAATTAGCAGTGTAAAGAGTGATGAAGCTATCCTCATATCCATTGCACATCTTTTTGGTCCACTAGATGAAAAGCAGCTCTCAAGTCTCGCTGGGCTTTCATTCATAAGGACATCATTATATCTTGATAGGCTTTCGATGCGCTTTCTCATGTTCAAGAACGACGATGATCTCTGGGAAGAAAATGAAAGCTTCGATCTTTCAGCTGTATACACAGACTCCTTCTTGAGAAGTAGCGATGAAGATGTTGAGAGAGAGGATAAGAACCTCAAGGATGTGCTTGCAGGCATGGCATCCATCCTCTCAGCTGAAAATCTTCGCTCTTCAAGGAAAGATAACTTGAGATACCTCAGAGCAATTGGTATTTCGGACCATTTTCCAAAGCTATCAAGAGAAACCTCTGAGTATATCGCAATCTCATTTATAAAAGCTGGACTATATTGTGGCTTCCTTTCTGATGAAAGTGGATATATAAAGCCAACAGAAAAAATCGAAGATTTGAAATCACTCTCGAATCTATTTCTTGCATATCTCCTCTTCTCAGAAGGCAGATTCAATCATTCAAGCCTTTCAGCTTTCCTTGCTCAGAATATATACAGTGACAAGGAAGTCAATGAGAAACTCAGGATAATCTATCCTGAGATCGATAGAGCTTTACCATTTCTTTCACTTGTGGGTTCGAAAGATGAAGATAATGGTTCGACATTTGCACTTTCTTCCGATTACACTCTCACTTCATCAAAGTGTGATGAAAGCTTCACACTTTCAAGATTCATGACTGTTGAAAAGGTCGACACATACACGACCTGGACGCTTACAAGAGAGGGTGTAAAGAGTAGCTTCGATTCAGGCTTTACAGCAGAAAAGATAATCAAATACCTATCTCGTTTCACTAAGGTGCCTGAATCGATCCAGGAAAGACTTAAAAACTGGAATGAAAGCTATGAAAGAGTCCGTGTCTATGATTATCTCTTTGTTGAGACAACAGAGAGAAATGCGTTCTTGATCGATTCTCTTCCGCTCCTGAAGATCCACATCGTAAAGAAGGTGTCTCCAACTGGCTACCTCATGAAAAGAAGCACAGAAGAGCAATGGAGAAGGATCTTGATGTATTCAGGTCTTGAGATGATCGGAAAGACAGAAAGAGAAGATGGTCTTGTAACAATCTCTAATGAGAAAACTGAAAACAATCGTCTGAATGCATACAGGAATGCAACCTACCCTACCTTGCCAAGAAGGAAATACATCCAGAAGAAGGAGTACAACGAGAACCTCCTTAAAAGTGATATTTCGATAAAACTGAAGACAAAGGAAGAGAAGGAATCCTTTACAAGACTATTGAATATAGGATGTATCGTAGATTCATCACAGATAGTTCCAGGTCAGCCATTCTATCAAGGAAGGAAAGCCACCGGATTCGAGTATCAGGTAAAACTTCACCTTTTGAGGCAATCGATAAAGGAGAATTTCTTTGTCGAGCTAATGTTCGAAGAAGAGAAATATATTGCAAAGGTTGTATCTATCAACAAGGTGGAAGATAACAACATTGCTATCCTCATCGATGAAAATGAGAATAGACTTGAAGTCGATATCTCAAAGATATTCCTTGTGCGTGAAATAACCTTCTAAAATCAGATTTCAGGGATGATCTGCTTTGGATAGTGATAACCTGTGAAGGCTTCGAATTGGAGCTTTCCCTGCTCGAAGAGCATCTCATCTCCAAAGTGGAGCTTACACCCTTTTTCTTTGGCATCCTTTAAAAATTTTGTCATCCTTGGCTTGTAGATTATGTCGTAGCAGATTTCATTTCCTGTGAACTCGAAGCTAGGAATTGGACTTACATCCTCTCCAAGCCCAACACTTGTTGTCTGTACAATGAGATCTACCTTTCCCTTATATTTGTTCGCATTATCAAGAGTATCTGCCTTGCACATATTGTTCTTTGCAAGGGTCTCAGCCTTTGAAATTGTCCTGTTGAGAATTGTCACTTTGACATTTCTATTTCTAAGCGCCCAGATGATTGCCTGGCTTGCACCACCTGCACCAATTACAAGTGCACTCTTGATTCTCCCCTCTTCGATATCGTTCTCGATAGGGTTCAAAAAGCCATAGTAGTCAGTATTGCTCCCCTTCCAAAGTCCAGGCTTCCTTACTACTGTATTGCAAGAGCCTATCTGCTTTACTTCACGTGTTATATCACCAAGATATGAGAGTACCTCGATCTTGTGAGGGATAGTTACCGAGAAGCCTCTCATCTTCAGCATTTCAGCTAGGAAGAAGAAATGGCGCACGCTATCAACTAGGAATGGGACGTAGACTGCATTGAATTTGATCGCTCTGAAAGCTGGGTTGTGGATCTGAGGAGATGCTGAGTGAAGAACAGGGTTTCCAATTATTCCATATATCGCTGTTCTTTCGTTTATCTCATTTGCATGATATATCTCGCTCAGTTTCTTTGCAGAAAGTTGACCTGGAGCTGTCTCTGTTTCAGAGCAGAATGTCAAAATTGAGCCAGTTCTTCTGTATAGGATTCTTGTAGGAGTTCCAAAGGCTCCCATTCCGATTATTATCTTATCGATTCCAGATAGTTCAGTTTCTGCATTGAATAGAGTAATTACATCCTGAATTGAATTGGGTGTCACTGCAACCTTTGCAACATCTCCCCTCTTCTTTAACTGTGAGACCTTTGCATAGATATCATCGGGGATGCATTCGAAATTATGGTATGAGCGGATTATCTTTATTCCCCTCTCCTTTGCCTTATTGTCGAGTTCATTCTTTTTCATGTCCTCTTCGAGGTCAACATAGGCGAAATTACCATCGAGTGCCTCGATCAGTTCAGCTCTTCTCTGCTTTTCACTTCCTGTATATTGTCCCCCATCCTGCTTTCTTCTGTGGGTCAGGATTACAGGAATATCGACCAATGAAGGGAACTCTGAGGCTTTCTTTCTATTCTCTGAGTCCAAGAAATCGAGCCTGAGCTCGCAGGCATCTATCCATTGGCGATTTCTTCTAACTGTCTCTAGACACTTTTCTATAGTTGTATCTGATAGAACGTAACAGATCAAAAACGAACTCCTATATCTACACCTTTTCTAGTTCACTTGCTTTGAGAGTGAACCACAAGTAGATTATATTTGAGCAAATATATAATTACAATGTTCCTGTAAAGTTTTTCTCGTTCGGTTTTCTTTTCCACCTGAAATGAAAAGAATAGTTCATACCCTGAGTTATAAATGAACCATTTTCAATGAGGGATTTGAATAGCCCGCCTTGAAGATGTTTTATAAAGCGTGGTAAATTCAATTTCTATGGTTACCATGCAGATACAAGGCGCTTCCCTCGCCTTTGCTGAAAGGGAAATACTCAAAGATGTCAGCTTTACAATGGACTCAAATACAAGGGCAGCCCTTGCAGGAGCCAATGGATGTGGAAAATCTACACTATTGAAGGTGATATCGGGTCTACTTGAGGCTGACAGCCTTTCTGTCTCCAAGACCAAAGGCATGCTTGTCAGCTATCTTCCACAGTCTGATATCGTTCTTCCAGATGTATCTGTATATGAAGCGGCAGAAGAAGGGTATATCCGCTTCAAAGCCCTTCTTGAGGAACTTGATAGAATTGGCCAAGAGCTTGGTGGCCTCAACGAAGGAGAGACCTATCACCATCTAGTTGATAGGATGAATGAAATTCATGAAGTTCTAGAAGATTCAGGCTACTACCAGAGAAAGACGAGAATTGAGCAGATACTCTCGGGCCTTGGGTTCAAGGAAAAGGATTTCTCTCGTCCATGCCATGTTTTTTCAGGTGGCTGGCAGATGAGAATCGCACTTTCGAAGATACTCATCGAAAACCCTGATATCATGCTCCTTGACGAGCCGACCAACTATCTCGATATCGAGGCAACCCTTTGGCTCAAGAACTATCTGAAAGGCTTTCATGGCGGTGTAATGCTCGTCAGCCATGACCAGGATTTCCTTGATGACACGATAGACTGTGTATATGAACTCTTCAGAGGAAAACTGACTCGATATCAAGGAAACTATACCCAATACATAAAGACTCGAGAGATGGAGATCGAGCAGCTTGAGAAGGCATATCAGATCCAGCAGCAGGAGATAGAGAAGACAGAAGAGTTCATAGAGCGCTTTCGCTACAAGGCAACCAAGTCAAAGCAGGTTCAATCTAGGATAAAGGCACTTGAGAAGATAGACATAATCGAAATTCCTGAGCATCTTAAAAAGCTGCACTTCTCATTTCCCCCTGCCCCACACTCAGGAAACGATGTGATGATCATAGAGCACTTGGGAAAGGCATTTAAGGACAATGTCATCTATAAGGATTTCAGCTTCCTTGTGAAGAAGAAGGAAAGACTGGCAATTGCAGGAAGAAATGGAGCTGGAAAAACTACACTGCTCAGGATCCTTGCAGGTGTAGATAGTGATTATTCAGGCACTGTAAGAGATGGAGCAGGTGTCAAGAAAGGATATTTTGCACAGGACAATGCAGATTCGCTCAACCCATCCTACACTGTTCTTGAGGAGCTTGAAGCTATTGCAGACACGAAAGACCTCCCAAAGCTTAGAACATTGCTTGGCTCCTTCCTTTTCCAGGATGATGATGTTTTCAAGAAGACCAGTGTTCTAAGTGGTGGTGAAAAGAGCCGACTTTCTCTTATGAAGATACTTCTGCATCCTGCAAATCTTCTTCTTCTAGATGAACCTACGAACCATCTGGATATAAATGCAAAGCAGATGCTGCTTGAGGCTATAAAGGCATACGACGGAACTGTAATCTTTGTAAGCCACGACACACACTTTATCAAGAATCTGGCAACCAGGATTCTCTATCTTTCTGAAGATGGTCCTGAGTTCTTCGAAGGTGATTATGATTACTTCAGCTACAAGCTTGAAGAAAAGGAAGCAAAGCTATCCATCGTCAAAGAAAAACAGAAGGATGTGACAAAAGCTAGTGAAGTTTCCATCAAGGCACAGGACCACAAGGAGCAGAAGGCTCAGAGGAACCTGATTCAGAAGAAGGAAAAGGAAGCTCAGGCCCTCCTTGATAGATGTGAGGCTATCAGGAGTGAAATCAGGAGTTTGGATGAAGAGATTTCAAAGCCTGAAGTGTATTCAGATAGCATAAAGGTAACAAAGCTATTAAAGGAAAAGGAAGAAAAAGAGAAGATGGCTGATGAACTTGAAGAAAACTGGCTCATGCTATCTGAAGAGCTTGAGGAGTTAAAGTCATCTGCGCTATGAAATCTTGCCCTACTGTTCCTGAAGAATTGAATAGAAAACTATTTTCCTTAGCACCAAAGATGGTGCTTGCATCCCAAAGTCCTAACAGGCTACTGCTTTTACAGGATGCAGGAATCGATGTGATCACAGCACCACAGGATGTCGATGAAAGTATACAGGACAGGGACCCTGAACTTGCTGTGTCACATATTGCGATGAAAAAGCTTGAAAGTTATGTTGCTTCTGATTCCTTCAGAAAGGATCTGATTGCACTTAGCTGTGACACTATGGTCCTCTTTGATGGCAAACTCTTGGGTAAGCCACACTCTAGAAATGAAGCAAGAAAGATGCTCTCCCTCTTTTCGGGAAAGAAGCAGGATGTGATTTCAGGATATTCAATCTATATTCCAGGAAAGGGAATTTTCTCTGGAAACGATGAATCGACAGTCTACTTCAATAAATTGTCCAAGAAAGATATAGAAGATTATCTGGACACTGGCGATTTTGTCGGAGCTGCAGGTGCATACAGAATCCAGAGAAGTGGTTATACACTTATCGACAAGATCTCTGGCAGCTGGACCAACGTTGTAGGTCTTCCCTTTGAAAGGATAATCGAGGTTTTATCCAAGTAACTCTTCGTAGTGTTCCTTGCCAGTAGTCAAGATCATTGAAATATGCTCATCAGAAAGGCGGTAATAGATACTCTTTCCCTCCTTTCTGAACCTGACAAGCCTTGAAGCTCTCAAAACTTTGAGCTGCTGGCTTATTGCGCTCTGACTCATCTGCGTTCTTTCTGCAATTGTATTGACGTTGAACTCCCCTTCTTCCAATATGAGAAGGATCTTCAATCGTGTTGGATCTGAAAAGACCTTGAAGAAATCAGCAAGATCAATGAGCTCTTCCTCTGTTACTGAACTATCGTACATAACTGAATTCTATTAGAAAAGTGATGAATTTTAAACAGTTCAAATACATAAACTCAGGTAAATAATCATTAGTTGAAATTAGTTTAAGTGTTTTGTAACATACAGGTTGTGGGAAGATTTTTTCTTTTAAAGAACATTCCATTACTCTGTTCTTTTATGGCTTGGCTGTTTGCACAGCTACTGAAGCCAATTATCTTGTGCTTTTTTCATAAAGAGAAATTTGATAAGTACATGCTCATCACAACTGGAGGCATGCCATCTAGTCATACAGCAACTGTTGTTGCGCTCACAACTTCAGTTGGCTTGATATACTCTTTCTCAAGTGTCTACTTTGCTGTATGTGCCGTTTTCTCGATCATAATCATCCATGATGCAATGAATCTGAGAATGCAGGCAGGAAAACATGCACAGGTTCTAAACAAGTGGTCTAGATATTTCCAGAACGTCTTCGATGATGAAAGCTTTACAGAAGAGCATCTCAAGACAATGCTTGGTCACTCATTTGCTCAGGTTCTCGGTGGCTTTGTTCTTGGTCTAGTCATCGGTTTCATGGGCTACTACTTGGCAGCATCCATCTAAAAAATACCACTTCTAAGTTATCAACTTTTGCTATATTCTTCTTTCAATGAGCAAGAAGGCAGATAGAGAGAAACAAGAACTAAAGAAAAGAAGTGAAGACTTTGAAAACTTCTACAGTGAAATATACAAGGAAAGGTGGCCTCGTCTCAAAGCAGCCCTCCTTGAAGATTCATCTCCTGTCGCCTTTTCTGAAAACCTAACAAACACCTACTATCTTGATAAGGCAAGTATCATTGTTGCATCCATTCTTCCACTAAAAAAAGGCGACAACATACTTGATATGTGCGCAGCTCCTGGAGGCAAAACACTTGTGCTACTTTCGCGCATGAATGGAGAAATCACGATCACAGCCAATGATAGATCAAGAGATAGGAGAGCTAGACTTGATCAGGTGCTAAAGGAACACACTCCTGATGAGTGGCATGAGAATATCACAACAACCTGCCATGATGCATCTCGCTGGGGCCTCTATGAAAAGGATATGTATGATGCGATCTTGCTCGATGCGCCCTGCTCTTCTGAGCGCCATGTAATAAAAAGTGATAAGCATATGGCTATGTGGTCAGTTTCAAGACCGAAGCGACTTGCGATTGAGCAATTTGCTTTGCTTGCTGCTGCCTTGGATGCTGTAAAGAGCGGAGGTTATATACTCTACTCCACATGTTCCATCAATTCAGAAGAAGATGATAAGGTAATTGAAAAACTGCTTAAGCGACGTGAGGGGCTTGTAGAAGTTATCCCTATCTCTCACGAGGAAGCAGAAACACGCCCATACGGCCTCATAATCCTTCCAGACAGGTCAAATAACCTCGGTCCGCTGTACTGTTGTCTATTGAGGAAATTATGAGTAACAGAGTCGCAATTTCCAGATGCAAATCATATCACCTTGATGAAGTGACAGAATCAATCAGAGAGGTTATTTCCAATACTTCATTTCCTTGCGTGAAGAATAAGAAGGTTCTTGTTAAACCAAATATCCTATCAGATGCAAAGACAGAAACAGGTATCACAACAAACCCTATTGTAGTTGAGGCTCTTATAAACATCTTGAAAGAGGAAGGAGCAGAGACTATATATCTTGGTGATTCACCAGGGCTTCACTCATCATCTTTCGATGCTCATACATGCGGAATAAAAGATGTATGCGAAAGAACAGGGACAAACTGGGTAGATTTTACAGCTAATCCAGTGATGCACAAGATTGGTAAGCATTCTCTTCCTATAGCAAGAATTATTGATGAAGTTGATGTAGTCATTTCTGTTGCCAAGTTCAAGACTAATCAACTGATGTACTCAACTGGCTGTGTAAAGAATATGTTTGGCTCGATTCCCGGACTGAACAAAAGTAGCTGCCATGTAAAGGCTCCTTCTAGATCAGCTTTTGCAGATCTGATCACTGAAATTTACAAAGAGTCAAAATGCTCATATGGTCTCATGGATGGAATAATTGCAATGGAAGGACCAGGTCCTGCAAATGGAAACATCAGACAGGTTGGCCTAATCTTAGGAAGTGCAGATTCATACCTTACAGATTATGCACAAGCTATGATCATGGGCTACAGAATTGAAGATATTCCAATTCTCATGGCAGGTAAAAAAAAGGGATACACAAAGCTAGAACCCACCTACCCTCTTCTAGATGCAAGAGAATTAGTCATCAAAGACTACAAGAGAGTTGAAATTGGAAAAGAGAAAGCTATACCTGCTTTGATCAAATCTAATTTACTGAAACCCTTCCATAGCTTGATGATAAAAATCAGGAAAACACCTACTTTCAGAGATGACAAATGTGTCCTCTGCAAGCGCTGTGTCGATATCTGCCCTGCTAAGGCATTGGATGTAGTTGATAATCATATCACATTGAATAAGGCACATTGTGTCAGATGCTATTGTTGTCATGAAATGTGCCCTAAAAATGCTATAGATATTATATAATATACATATAACTTGAATATTTATATATCATAGTTTCAATTGATAATTCAATTCCTTTTGTATAATAATGATATCTAAAAAAATTTTTATAATCAATTCAATATCATAATGATATTATTTTACGATTTTATTATATGATTTAACTATTGAAAAAAATTAATATAATAAGTTTCTATAAAATCTGATACAAAACCCAACTATTGTTTTCCAGTATATCGTGACATATGATTAATGCATGCCATTCATACAGATCATATTTTTAATTTGTTTATTTATAGGGTTCATCCTCTTCTAATAAAAAAAGGGCTGCAATAATATGCAACCCCGATTCGAAGTTCTGTGTGAAGTTAATTAGTTTGCTTCACAGAATACAACAGAGTTTGGCTGTTCCCAATCATCCATAGATGATGATACGACATGCTGATCAGCAGAAAGGTCGCTATCAACTACAGTGTTCATAGAAACGCTGTTAGTGTTATTGAAAACACCATTCTTTGCTCTGGCCAGTTCAAGGTCGTCGTTGTCAAGACTCTTTGATACTTCTTCAAGTGACATAATTTATATTCTCCTATATAATCCTCAATTCATTTTTTATGCCTCATATATACTACATGTTTTTAAATCTGTCAACATTTATTTCAAAAATATTATTTCTCATGTATTTCTTTATATTATAATGATATAATTAGATTAATAATCATTATTTGAAATAGATTTTTGAATTTATTTTATTATTTTTGTATTTTTGCTTAGAGTTTGTATACAAATTTTCATTGCATTGTTTTACTGCTATAAAAGCCAGGAACAAGCTTATGGAAATAACATTTAATGTTGAGGATCACACAACTAGATTGGCTATATGTTCTTTATATGTACTAATCAATTTAGAACTATATTTCTGATGAAGCTGCACAATCCACAGCAGAGCACCACCAATCAGCGATGACTTCTACATTTGGAATTCTTGTTTCAAAACTGTAGTGTTAACGATTGACACTTGACCGCATCTGAATGAATGAACAGTTGAATTAAAAGCCACTCTTAGCTTTTCACATATGGTTAATTTGTGCTGATGTATTTTCCTAATTCCTGGTACTGAATCTGAAGAGCAGTTAGCAAGGTATCCCCTATCATACCATGCAAAAACAAATCATAAGAAATGTAGTTTATCAAACAACTTTACTCATACAGCAAAGTTTAAATCTTAACTATCTTTCTCTTCATATAGAGATGATACGAAATAATCAAAAAAAACTTAATTTATGCGTTGATTTTAAAATTGTATTATTCCGAATTTACAACAATATAAATTTATCTATTTATAGATTTTTCCGCATCAAACTTCCCGTCAGGATAACGCTTCTCGAGCTTTTCTATGTTATTAACAAGGACAGTCTCAAGGTCTACATCTAGAGCATGTGCAGTTTCTGCAATATACCAAGCTACATCACCTAGCTCTTTGATAATCTTATCCCTATCTAGAGGATGATCCTGAAAAAGATGTTTCTTAACAACATCTATAACTTCTCCAGATTCACCACAAAGGCCCATTACACCATTTGATAGAATCTCAACCTTGGAAAGTCTTGGATTTATCGTTCTGATTGCTAATTTCTGATATTCATTAATTGTCATAGTAAAACTCCAATACTATTGGAACAAATCCATATTAGTTTTTCAATATATTCATAGGATTAATTCTATTGATAAATAATAATATGAAATATTAATTTTACTCATATTGTAGTGATATATTTGTTATATCCTTTATATATCGAATTATTTACTTATCATATCGTTTATGTATCTTTTCTTTATTTTCAATATCTTAGTTAAAGTTTTTAATTGATATTATGATACATTTTTACATGTATAATTATATCATATTCATATAACAATTATTCATCATTTAACTTTAACTGATTTATTGCTATATTTGTCTCATGGATAATACTTTAAAAATCGCTGTAATGATCGATGCTGACAACACTCAGCTTGCCAAGCTTGAAAGTGTTCTTCAGGAGATTAATTCATATGGCCGAATTGTCGTAAAGAAAGCATATGGAAACTGGAAAAAGCAGAACCTTAAGAATTGGGAAGAAGAAGTCAAAAGATTAGCTATCGGAACAGTTCAGCAATTCGATTATGTTGCAGGTAAGAATGCTACAGATATTTCCTTGGTTATTGATGCTATGGATATGCTACATCGTGATCGTTATGATTGCTTTGCACTTGTTTCAAGTGATAGTGACTTTACCCCATTAGCAATCCGATTAAGAGAATCTGGTGCCTTTATAATAGGTGTTGGAGAAACCAAGACACCAGAAGCTTTCAAGAACTCATGTGATGAATTCATTCACCTTGAATACCTTGGTAAAGAGGACTTTCCAAAAGCCAATGTTGTCAAAGCATCAAAGCAGAAAAATCTAAAAAACTACAATGAAGTTGAAGACACAGATGACTTTGAATATGGACTTGATGAAATACATAATCTCCTCTGGATTGCTTATGAAAAATTCCAGGATGAAGATGGATACGCTAACGTTGCATCTGCAGGATCTTATATCAAGCGAGCAAAGCCAGATTTCAACCCAAAACTCTATGGCTTTGACAAGCTTCCTGATCTGATTGAAGCCTATCCAGATAGATATGAGATCAAGAGATATAAGAACAATCGCACAAACATTGTAGCTTATAAATGTCTCTGATCATCCATAAATTGTTAGTACCGCTAACCAATTTAACTAATTATTTTTATCACAAGTAAATAGCAGTAAAAATAGTAGAAGCCTTTTTTCAAGCTTCTACTATTTTTACATAGACTAAAGATAAGTTAGTTTGGGACCTTAATTTATACCCAGAACAGTATAATACTTATCCTCAACTGCATTCTTTAAAAGAGCATCATCAACACTCTTTGTAAGCTTGACAATTGCAGTTCCTGCAGTATGACTTGCAGTTGCTTCAGCAACACCATCAATTCCTTCAAGAGCCTTCTTTACAGTAGCTTCACAATGAGGGCACATCATGCCATCAATCTTAATTGTCTTTTCGGTCATTTTATTCTCCTTCTTTGATTCTCTATTTTCATTTTGCTTTATCTTCCTATCATGCCTTGCGTCGTGTACCTTGACAAGGTTGAGTCTAAGTGCATTTGTTACGACACAGAAACTGGAAAGTGACATTGCTGCAGCACCAAACATAGGATTGAGTTTCCAGCCAAATAGCGCTATGTAGCAGCCCGCAGCCAATGGGATGCCAATACAGTTATAGAAGAACGCCCAGAAGAGGTTCTCGTGGATATTTGTAACACATCTTCTAGAAAGTCTTATTGCACCAGAAACATCCTTAAGACTGCTCTTCATTAGGACAACATCAGCAGCATCGATTGCTATATCAGAGCCAGCACCAATTGCAATTCCAATATCTGCAATTGTCAGTGCTGGAGCATCATTGATTCCATCACCGACCATAGCAACCTTACCTTCCTGCATATGGCGTTTTACAACCTCTGCTTTACCGTCAGGAAGAACACCTGCAACAACCTCTTCTATTCCAGCTTGAGCTGCAATAGCTCTTGCTGTCTTTTCATTGTCACCAGTCAGCATTACAACTCTCAAGCCCATATTCTTGAGCTCTCCTATTGCTTCTTTGCTATCTCCCTTGATCTTATCAGCAATGGATATCATGCCAACGATTTTGCCATCATAACTGAAGACAATTGGCGTTTCACCCTTTGTTGAAGCTTCGTCACTAGCCTTCTTGATTTCTTCTGGAAGAACAACAAAGGAACCGATGTACTTTACAGAACCGCCAATGATCTCCTTTCCATCAAGGACACCCTTCAGTCCATTACCTGGGACAGCTGAGAAGTCTGATACATCAAACCCCTTGATACCCTTCTCTGCAGCCTTCTCAACTACTGCATTTGAAAGAGGATGTTCACTCATCTTTTCAAGTGAATATGCAAGGCCCAGAAGCTCTTCTTCGCTGATTCCATCAGCACAGACCAGAGATGAAACAGAAGGCTTACCTTCTGTAATTGTTCCGGTCTTGTCAAGGATGACAATCTGGCTCTTTCCTGTAGTTTCAAGACTAGTTGCAGTCTTGAAGAGAATGCCATTCTTTGCACCTACTCCATTTGCAACCATTATCGCAACTGGGGTTGCAAGTCCAAGAGCACATGGACAGCTTATAACCAGAACTGATACAGCTCTAGCGATTGCAAATGATAGGCTCTCACCAAGCGCCATCCAGACAATAAAGGTGACAACTGCAATTGAGATTACAACAGGGACGAAATAACCAGATACAGTATCTGCAATCTTGGCAATTGGTGCCTTGGTTGCAGATGCATCAGAGACCATCTTGATGATCTGAGAAAGTGTAGTATCTTCCCCGACTCTCTCAGCAACACACTTTATGAATCCAGATTGATTCATAGTACCAGAATAGATCTTTGAATCGACCTCTTTATCAACAGGAATACTCTCACCTGTAAGCGAGGATTCATCGACAGCAGTATGTCCTTCAAGCACATGGCCATCTAGAGGAATGGCCTCTCCTGGGCGTACAACGAAAATATCGCCCTTCTGGACGCTTTCTATATCAACTTCGACTTCTTTCCCATCCTTCACAACTCTAGCTGTTTTTGGGGCCATTTTCATAAGTCCCTTGAGAGCATCAGTAGTTCTTCCCTTACTGTATGCTTCAAGTGTCTTTCCAATTGTGATGAGAGTTAGGATCATGGCAGCAGATTCGAAGTACAGATTCATATGAAGACTCATCATCATATGTTCGTGTGTAAGGTGCTTCGTCATAAGAAGCAGACACACAAAGGACCAGAGGAAACTCACGCCTGATCCAAGAGCTACCAAAGTATCCATATTGGGAGCCTTATGAACTAAGCCTTTGAAGCCACTGATGAAGAACTTGCGATTTATGAACATAATAATCATCGCAAGAGTCATCTGGACAATAGCATTACCAATGTAATTTCTTTCAAAGAAAGGAATAGCTGGCAAGCCAAGCATTGAACCCATACCAAAGTACATGAGTATAATAAGGAAGGCTGACGAACTTATTAGCCTCTTTTTTAGAAGAGGTGTTTCCCTATCCACGAGCGCATCCTCATCACTTTTGCTCCTTTCACTCTTGTTAGCACCCTTTACAGCTGCACCATAGCCTGCATCTGTTACAGCCTTGATAACTTCATCATCTGTAGCTGTGCCTTCTATCGCCATGGAGTTAGTAAGGAGGCTTACCGAACAGCTGGAGACTCCATCCAATTTGCCTACTGCCTTCTCTACTCTTGCAGAGCAGGCAGCGCAGCTCATACCTGTAATATCAAAATTTCTCATATAGCATCCTCAAACTTTATCACTTCATGTATTTCTTCAAGATATCCATGAGTTCATCCGTACTCTCCATTTCCTTTCCTGCCTTTATGTCTCTGATAACACAGGTGTGGATATGACGAGTCAAGATCTCTCTTGAAAACGAAGTCAATGCTGCATTTACAGCAGCAGCCTGAGTCAAGATATCGATACAGTATGCATCTTCATCAAGCATTTTCCTTATACCTCTAAGTTGACCCTCGATACGCGATAATCGATTCACGAGTTTTGTGTACTCCTGATCCGATCTTTCTGTATGACGCTTTGTACAACAATCTACATTTTCCATAGCCCCACTATATACCCCTATAGGGTATTTGTTCAATATATGGCTTCTTGATTTTTTATCCCTACTAGTTTAATTACTACTATCTGTATGGCTGTAGATTTGAAGAAAGAACTGAACCCAGAACAGGCTGCCGCGGCAGAGAGTATTGAAGGACCTAGCCTAATCATTGCAGGAGCAGGCAGTGGCAAGACAAGAATGATTACATTCCGTATCGCGCACATGCTCGATTGTGGCATAGATGAAAGGAATATTCTTGCTCTGACATTCACAAACAAGGCAGCAAAGGAGATGAGTGATAGAATTCGCTCACTGACAAACAAGCCTCTGAAAGGTCTTACAGCTACCACCTTCCATAGCTTCGGGCTCGGCCTATTGAAACAATACATCCAGTATCTTGGATATAAAAACAACTTTACTATCTATGACACCAATGACAATACTGCATTGCTCAAACAGGTCATTGTATCTCTTGGTTATCAGCTTGGTGATTACAACACCTTTACACTTCTGCAGACATTTTCAGATCTGAAGACAGGCAGACTTAAAGAAATTGCAAACAAGAACAGTGCACTAAACGAAATATATGTAGAATGGCTCAAGAGCCAAAAGGCATATAATGTTGTCGATTTTGACGATCTTATTGTTCTGCCTATACAACTTTTCGAAAAACGGCCAGATGTTCTTGAAAAGGTTCAAGAGCGATTCAAGTACATACTTGTCGATGAGTTCCAGGACACATCATTGCTTCAATATCGTTTTGTCTCCATGATTGCCAGTAAGCATCACAATATTTCCGTTGTCGGTGATGATGACCAGTCAATCTACTCATGGAGAGGTGCAAATTATCAGAATATCCAGATGTTCGAGAGGGATTTCCCTGAAAGAAAGGAGTTCAAGCTAGAAAGGAATTATCGATCGACAGGAACTATTCTTGAAGCTGCAAACAAACTCATCACACACAACGAGGAAAGAAAGAAAAAGAAGCTCTGGACCGAATCTGATAAAGGAAGCAATATCTTTATAATCAGGCCAATCGATGGCGAAGATGAAGCAATGATAATTGCTGAATCGATAAAGAGAAGAGCTAAGGAACAGGGACTTTCCTACTCTGACTTTGGTGTACTTGTAAGAACAAATTCCTTGCTCAGCACACTTGAGAATGCTCTACTTGAGAACGGTATACAGACACAGGTCTCCGGAGGTCAAAGTTTCTTTGACAGGAAAGAAATAAGGGACATGATCTGTTATCTGAAACTCCTTGTAAATGACGAAGATGATGTTTCCTTACTTCGAATTATCAACACACCACGACGAGGAATTGGTAGAGTTTCAATCGAGAAGCTGAGAGCATATGCAGAAGAGAAGAAAATCTGCCTCTTCGATGCTCTTTCTCAATTTGCATATGCTGCAGATTCGCCTGTAAAGGGAAAGAGTCAGGAAGCAATGAAGAACTTCACAAATCAATTCCTGTCCTGGCAGAACGAACTTGCGAACAACAGGAAGGCATATCTCCTACAAACCATAATTGATGATATCGACTACAGAGGTATGCTCTGTGAAGAGTATCCCGATAACCAGAAAATGGTCGATTACAAGATGAGATCACTTGAATTTCTGAAGGATAGGATCAAGCGCTTTGAGAAGAACAATCCTGACTCGACTATGCGTGATTACCTTAATTTGATGAGTATCGCAGGAAAGGAAAATGATGAGGAAGTCGATAATGGTAAAGTCAACCTCATGACAATGCATGCATCCAAAGGCCTTGAGTTCGATACTGTATACCTTGCAGGAATCGAAGATAATATCATCCCATCCTCAAGAGCACTTGAGGAGGATCCTAAGGCAATATTCGAAGAACGAAGGCTTTTCTATGTTGCAATAACCAGAGCCCGCAGGGAGCTCACTATCAGCCATTGCGAAAAGAGAAAGGATCGTATGGGAGATGAGCATCTTTGCATTCCTTCAAGATTCATCGAGGAAATACCAAACACTCTATTTTCTGAGGAGAATGAAAATTTGCCAGGAAGCACTATCGAGGATAAACTTGGTATGCTCGATGACTTCTTGGCAAAGTTTGATGACTAGAAACCTAACTTCTTATATAGCAAGGAAGTATTCTTGACATCCATGTAGGAATTATAGAATGGATAACTTGGCATAGCTCCATCTATAAATTCCTTCATGTTGATAAGAACATTGGTTATTGCATATTCATCTTCACTCAAGATAGCCTGAAGAAACTTGTTTTCAAAGACACATTCATCTTCAAAGTAAATTCTATCTATCACTTCTACTTCATTCTGAAGAGGGTTTATGTCATTACGCTTTACCATATGACTTTCAATCTTCAGTGGCACAACGTGAGTTTCATTCTTCTCGTCGAGATAGTAGAAGGTAAAATCCTTACAGCACCCCTTCTCTCCTTCGACATATAAGCTAATTGGTCTGATTGGACTTCTATAGCTTTCTGGAGTGAAATCTTCAAGGAGAACCCTTCCGTCTCTTGTCTCAAAGTATGCAATTTCTCTGTTGCTTTCTTTCATCGAAAGATCATTGAATCTTTCATATCTAGAAAATGTTTGTCTAAGTTCGTATTCCTGTCTTCTAGCAAAGATTGGATTGAAGATTCCATTGTAGCCAAGAATACATCGTGACAATGAAAAACCATGATATTCATGACAAACACCAATTCTGAGATAACTCCTTCTACCGATAATGCCAGATTCCAGGATCTTGATCAGAGCAGAAAACTTTGGATAAAGATAATACTGCTCTGCAGTCATGAATTTACACCTTCCACCATCGATCAGAAGCTTGAATTTTTCAAGCTCTTCAAGATCAAGAGATAGAGGAGTTTCAGAAAGCACATCCATTCCATGTTCAAGATAGAATCTAGAAACACTGGCAAGGTCTTTCTTATAGACAGCGATCACACAGAAATCAGGATTGAGTTCAAAAACTTCTTCATCGCTCATTACAACCTTATAGCCATAATTCTTCTCGATGAATCGTTTCTTTTCTTCATTTCTGACCTTTACACATGTGATTTCAAAAATCTCGGGCAGAGCTTTTGCTATTCTAAGATAGAACAAGCTCCTCCACCCAGAGCCAATAACAGCGAAGCGTATTTTTTCCATATATCAACTATAAAACAAATTCAGCGATGCATAAGAAAAAACTTATCACAATAGGGAATTTATGAGCCTTTTTAATATTTCAACGTATGTGATATCATCACAAAAAGAGGAGATTAACCATGTTAAAACCAACAAAAGAATATAAGTCAGCAAATTTCACAGCTTCCCTGTCAGATGATCCTTCTGGAATCTGGTTTCTTGATGTCAAATGTAGGACAGAGAAAAACGGTGTAAAAGGCACCATAGTTGGTCACATTCCACTATGTGTTCAGTTTGTTCCACAGGAAGATGGAACAGATGAACTTGTACTATCAGTCATGGATGATGTAGATGAAGATGATTATACTGAAGTATCAGAAGATGTTGAGGAAGATAACATCATCTCATTCCCATTTGGTAAAAAGAAGTAATAACCGTATTTATTTTTAATGATAATCATTGTAATTAACTATAAATATAATATTAATATTATATAGGTTATATAGCATTTAGCAATGATATCAAACATAAACTGGATTATATTGATTTATTTTGATTAAGTAATTGAACGATTACGATATAAAAACCCAGAGAAAAGTTCTCTGGGTTTTAAATATATATAATGAAGGAGAAATCAGTTGTTATATTTCTTAGAGAATTCTTTCAAAGCAAATCTAATGCCAGCAGCCCAGCTGAGACCCATATCATCAAATAGATCTTCAAGCTCAGCTTTGAACGAAGGTTCAATTGAGAATGTAGTGAGAACCTTTTTCTCTTTTGCAGCTCTACTAGAGGAGGAGAAAACCTCCTTTGCTTTGCTGTGGCTCAAACTCTCCGTGCTTTCACTAATAATTTCTTCGCTTCTCTTAAGTGCCATTTTATATACTCCTCCTTATCGTTTACTTCTTCCAGACATCTTTATTCAAATTATTAAATGCTTCGAGAGTTGCATTTTTCATGCCTCTACCCCTTACCTTATAAAGCTGTGGACACTGATTAGCTTCCTGAGCCTTTCTAAAGATAGGATCGACTGGAATCTGGTAGACCTTATATTTTCCTGATTCCATCGCTGCGGCATAAATATCTCTATGCTGTCTGATTCTTGTATCAAACGAATTGATAATAATTTTATCATGCTTCACCGAAGCACGCATATTCTTTCTGAGCTTAGAAAGCTCATGAATAAATATCTGGAGTCCATCGAGACTAAATACTTCACTGGTCATAGGAGAAATTACTTCATCACTTGCAATAAGTGCTGAACGCTCCAATCGGCCAAGACCTGGAGAGAGATCAAGTATAATACGATCATATTGCTGCTTTACTTCACTCACAAGATCAAAAAGAACATAAGGTTCTTCAGCTAATTTAGTTTCTGAATAAATTTTTAAAGTACCACCGATACCAAAGGTAGGAAGTATATAAAGATTATCTACACAAGGAATCTTAACAATCGCATCGTTAACAAAACATCTACCCTGGAGTACATCTGCCAATTCATATTTTGGAGTATCTTTCAAAAACCAAGAAGAAACATTTCCCTGTGGATCGCAATCAATGATTAAAGTTTTCTTTCCGGAGAGTGCAGACTGACACGCAAGAGTACCAGAAATAGTAGTCTTACCAACACCACCTTTTTGAAGATGAAAAGCGACAGTCTTTGACATAATCCCCCAATGAAACCTATTCTTACATTATAAAATGTCTGATAAAAATAAACAACATTCATATTTATATAGTTTTAAAGTTTTATTCATTTATATATAAAATGTCTAATTTATTTATTTCTTTTATATATTTCTAACATAGTTATAATATCATTTTTATATTACAACAATTTATTATATTCAATCGAGATTTTTATATCTATTTTCTTTATTTGAGAACATTTAGACATATTCGAATTTTAATTCTAGCTTCTTTAATTGCAGTATTGATTTCCAGGCAAGAATAATCAACATATTTATCAGACTGAAATTTCTTTTGCTACAATTATATTAGTTCAATATTTTTTTCATATCTTTTTATAATAATATAAACATATATTCAGTATGATATCATATCGATATATTAAATAATGCTAATTAATTATATTATTTTTCATACTATTATTATGTATTTATTATATTAATAGAATATATGTCTGATATGTATATATAATAACAATTTTACCTTTTGATCACTGCAGCTATACGCAAGTCTACATGTCACAAAATTACACTTTTTGAGGAAGTCTTCAGGCATAAATATGAGTAAATAAGAACCTAAGATATAAAAGAAAAGCCATCACAAATCCTCTAATTTAGAATTACCACATTTTAAAAAGGAAGATAAGGATGACTTCACAAATAGCATTGCTGAAAAAGAATATTTATATCAACAAAATAAAGATTATTTTGCTTAAGAATATGTCTCTTAAATGAATACTTCCACAGGAATCGAGCATTATAAGCTTGATCATAGTTCTCTGGGTATCTATCTTCGATATTATGCAACCGAATCTAGATAGCAACTCATCTCTATTCATTTTACCAGTATCGACTATAGAAGATTGGTAATCTCATTTACTCTTACTCATATTTGATTCTCATAATATTTATACAAAACAGAACGCTGTATCATCCTTTTGAAATTGCTTCACCAGTTTCCAATCCCCCTGCTTTTGACGCTGAGCACCAAATATCAAAATATTGCTCAATGCTTCATATACTCTCCCTACTCCATTATCAATTTTCAGCTTGTTGTTTTACTATTCAAATCATATCAACAGCAAAACAATTGATTCATATCGCTACAGTATTACTGTTTAAAACTTCGATATAGATATTAATTTTATTTAACTATTATTTTATACAGTAATGATATTTTTTATTATATGTTTTATGATTATTTCAATATATTTATACTGTTAGCAGCGACTGAAAAACTCCCAAAAATGACAACTTAAAATCGCCAGAAATCAGCAACGAGAAACAGCTGAAACAAAAGACATGAATCCTCTAAACTGTTGTTAGCCTAAACTTCAGGATGTCATTCATAAATGCAAG
>JAFVDZ010000034.1 GCA_017478205.1 Spirochaetales bacterium
AAGACCCACAATTCAGATTCAAGCACCAGAGTGTTTACCATCAAGGAGATAATTAAATGAATATAGAACCAAAGAATACAATAATTGTTGCAGGTGGCGGTACATTTGGAACCTCCATAGCAGAGCGTCTTGCATGGAACCACTACAACAGAGTAATAATTCACTCCATCGAAGAAGAAGTTGTTGAATCCATCAACAAGAATCACAGGAACAACAAATACTTCCCAACTAGATATCTCAATAGAGGTTTGACAGCAACTGGAGATTTCAGAATCTTCTCTGAAGCTGATGTAATATTTCTGGTAATACCATCAAAATTCATCCTCTCATTTTCAAAGCAGATGAAGGAATACATCCCAGAAGGTAAGCACCCCTTGATCATAAACCTTGCCAAAGGCATGAGTGACGAAGGTGCCTTCATCACCGAGAATATCCCATTTGAGAGAACTGCCAGCATGAAAGGGCCTTCCTTTGCGATCGAAGTTCTCAATGGTTTCCCTACAGCCTTCACATTTGGTGGTAGCAAGGAAGATTACAACTATGTAAAGAATGAACTCCTTCCTGAGACCAGCCTCATCATAGACCACACCAATGACATCAGAGCAGTTGAGCTATCCTCCATTCTCAAGAATATGTATGCAATTGCAATCGGACTTGTCTCCGGTCGCTACAATAGCCCTAATGTCGACTATCTCGTTTACACAAAGGCTGTAAATGAGATGAGAGGAATCATGAAGCTCTATGGTTGCAATGAGGATATCATGTTCCGCTACTGTGCTATCGGCGACCTTGGACTTACAGGCCTCAATGACCTTTCGAGAAACAGAACTCTCGGCATGCTCATCGGTAAGGGCTTTTCATACGACCAGCACAGCTCTGCAACTACCATAGAGGGTCATAGAACCACAAAGCTTATCGGAGAAGCAATAAAGGAAAAGGGGCTAGAAGATGAATTCCCTCTAGTAACTGCCCTATATAAGATGATGTTCGAGAAATCGACCCTTAATGATTACCTCCTAGCTGTATTCAAGTAATGGATTTCCTGTTTCCGACAAAAAAAGCAGAAGCACTTTTAAAAGCAGAGATAGAGATAATAAAGCGAGAGGGATTTTTCGATTATGCTGAAAAGAGTCCTCGCTTTCCTATCTCCCCTCTTGTTGAAACCAAGGGTCTCATGCTTGGGCTAATGGTTGCGAGGACTAAAAGCGGAGAAGAAGTCTCCTTCAAGGCCTTTTCTGGTGTACTTTCAAAGAATGTTTCAATTCCTGGTTTCGTTCCACCATGCTTTTCAAAAAATGAATATGAAAAAGTTATCTCAGAGTACGATGAAAGAATCCATAAGTTAACTGAGGTGATTGGCAATGGGGATTTATCAAAGGAAGAAGAGCGACACGCTCTTTCACTTGAGTGTTTAAAGAAACTTGAAGACCTATACTCATTTTCTACAATCACAGGAAACAGAATCGGGTTCAAGGAAATGGGAATAGAAAATCCCAGCACAGGAACAGGTGACTGCGCAACTATACGCCTCCTTTCCTATTGCTTCAGGAAGGGCTTTACTCCAATAAGTCTTGCTGAAATGTGGTTTGGAAAGGAAACGCAGACAAGAAAGGAGGGTGTACTATACCCTCCATGCGATGAAAAGTGCAAGCCGATAATAAAACATCTTCTAAATATAGACCTACTCTACTCTGATGACGATATTGCCGTCATAAACAAACCAGCGGGGCTTCTGAGTGTACCAGGCAAGGGTCCTGACAAGATGGATTGTGCATCGACAAGAATAAGGACTCTCTTCCCCACTTCTCCTACTCTTCCATCCGTCCATCGCCTAGATATGGACACTTCCGGAATCCTTGTATATGCAAAGACAGAGGAAGCAAAGAGAAAACTCTCAATTCAGTTTGAAAACAGAGAGACAGAGAAGGTATATGTTGCACTTCTAAGAGGTGTACTGAAGGAAGATGAAGGAGATATCGATCTTCCTATCCGTTTAGATGTTGAGAATAGACCATACCAGATTGTAGATATGGAAAATGGAAAGAGAGCGCTTACTCACTTTGAGAAGATCAGGATAGAAGTATTGAATGGTGAAAAGGTCACAAGGGTGCGCTTCTTTCCACATACAGGAAGAACACACCAACTCAGGATCCATTCTGCCTCGGGTCTTAATCTCCCTATCGTAGGCGACAGACTCTACGGAGAAAGGAAGGAAGGAGAAAGACTCTGCCTTCATGCAGAAAGTCTTACATTCACTCATCCAGCAACAGGAAAAAGAGTGACATTCTCAGTTCCACCTACCTTTTAGAATTCAAACTCGAGCCTTCCTCTCTTTACTATAGGATATGCCTTCTTTACATTGCATTCCTTGACGAAAGATTCCTGAAGCTCTCTTGTCTTTCCAAGGTTTACAACCTCATGACTATCTGAATTTCTTACACAGTAAGCACCCATTTCACTTGCAAGACGCCAGAACATCCTTCTTGGGTAGAGATAGTCATCATCTGGGCTTGGGCGCAGCATTCCATTTCCATTTACTTCTAGAGGAATCTTCCTGTCTATTGCAAATTGGATTATCTCGCGGCTTACACTTTCGCTGACATCATCCCACTCTCTGTAGGATGCGAAGATCAAGTCAGGATGAGCTTGGAATGAAAAAAGTCCAGTATCCAAGGCAGAGAGAAGGACATCACGGTAAGTGTATACATCATCCCTTTCCATCACATCATCAAATGGAGAGACATATTCACCTTTTCTCTTGAAGAAATGGACACCATTTATGAGGTAATCGACCTTTCCCTCTTCAAGATAGGATGCAAAGTATGATCTGAACTCAGGAATGTAATCACACTCGAAACCAGAGAGTATAAGAAGACCACCATCTTTTCTTTCCGTCTCGATATCATCAAGATATTGGTCCATCTCCTCATTTAGCATCCTTGTCTTTGCAAAACGTCTGTCAGGAAGAGGCATATGCTCTGTAAAACCAAGCATCTCAAGTCCAAGTCTTCTTGCTTCGTCAGAATACTCCTTAATGCTTCCGTGACCATGACGGCAATAGAAGGAGTGTGTATGAAGGTTATATTTATCAGTGGTTCTTATCATAGATCAACAAGTGCTCCCTGTTTGTAAATCACAGATTCGAGATTATCACTTTACACTTGAAGATGATAGAGGGCTAGCTCAATGAGTTAAAAGCAGAATTTTTGTACGTATCATCGACATAACACACAGTTTAGTTCGATTGAAACATCTATGCCATTAGAAGTTCTTGACAATACTCTTCAGAGACGAACTTTTCATCTATTTATGTATCCTATCGTAGATCATCAGATGCTCATCGTAGGAATTTGATGTATAGAGAGTACCTCCTTCATCATGAAGATAATATAGTGCATCGGTCACATCAGGATTGAGCACAGATAGAACTGCATTTACACCAGGACAGCCGATTCCTGTTGGAGGAAGCCCTGGCTTTCTTCTTGTGTTGTATGGTGTGTCCTTTTCAAAAACATCCTTTGAAAGTTTTCCTGTCCACAAATCAAGCTCATAGCGACTAGTTGCATCGATACCAAGTGGCATACCCTTTCTATATCGATTTAACATGATCGCGGCAATGACACTCATCTGTTTGTAGCTCTGAGTCTCTCTGTTTACCATACTCGAAAGAATTACAATTTCATCAAGACTCAGATCCTCCCTCAAGATTGCATCCCCATTATCAAGCAGCACATTCATCATCTCATCTTGCATACTTGATGCAAGGCTATAGGCATCTGACCACTTATATTTTCCAGAAAGGAAGTAT
>JAFVDZ010000035.1 GCA_017478205.1 Spirochaetales bacterium
CTATTTTTATGGGTACAGATTTGTTATAATCCACATATGCATACCAGTCTCTATGAAAACCTATACAGGAAGATTGCACTTGATATAAGAACAGGACGCCTTGAGCCTGACTCAAAGCTCCCATCTATCAGAGGATATGCAGAAGAGCATGCAATATCTAAGAATACTGTGATAAACGCATACAATCTTCTCTTATCTGAAGGCTATATCTATTCAAAGGAAAAGAGCGGCTTCTACGTTTCGAAAATGGAAACTGGCTTATATGCTGAAGCAAAGCAAAACAGAATCGAAACAGAAATCAAGGATAAAAAAAACGAACCCATTCTCGACCTTTCTTCAAACCTAGTAGACAGCACAAACTTTCCGTATAGTACACTCATACAACTCTACAGAGAGGCACTCAGCAAGACTAGCATCTCTTTGCTTGACCAGGCAGGAGAACTGTTTGGAGAAAAGGATTTGAGAAAATCGATTGCAGATTTCGTCTACACACATAAGGGTATAAATTGTACCTATGAACAGGTTGTAATCGGAAATGGTACAGCATATCACCTAAATAAAATTGCTGTCATGTTCGATCAGAAGGGAACCTTTCTGATGGAGGAACCAACCTTTCAAAGTACACTTCAGATCATTAAAGATACCGGTATAAACATAATTCAAATCAAGCAGGACAAGGAAGGAATTAATCTTGAAGAGCTAAAGAAAACAGGTGAAGTGCATACAGGTATCCAGTTTTTGCACATCTCACCATCTCATCAATTTCCAATGGGTACAACAATGAGTGCACCCCGCAGAAGTAGTGTACTCAGCTGGGCATATTCTGCAGATCAAAGGTATATAATCGAGGATGACTACGATAGCGATTTCAGATATATCGGACATCCAATTCCATCCCTTCAGAGCATGGATACAAGGGAGAGAGTAATCTATGTTGGAACATTTTCAAGAACGCTCACACCCGCATTGAGAATCAGCTATATGATCCTGCCAAAGCAGCTTGTAAAGAGATATGAAGAGAGGTTCTACTACTACCAATGTCCTGTATCAAGAATAGATCAGAGAGTACTCTCTCTTTTCATAGATCAAGGTTATTTTGTCCGCCATATTAACCGCATGAGGCGACTGTACAAGTCAAAACGTGACTACATGCTCTTTCTGATAAAGAAAAAGCTACCTGGGGTAATAACAGAGGGAGAGAATGCAGGACTTCACTTCATATTGAAGGCAAACAAAGGTGAAAACGAGTTAATTAGAGAAGCTAACAAACTTGGTTTATTCCTTAGAGGGACAGGAAATGGGTGGATAATCATAGGTTATGCACATCTTACTGTAGATGAAATGGATAAGGCTGTAGGAATACTTGAACAAATCATAAGTTCAAAGTAATAGAATTATATCAAGTGGGGATAACATGAAGCTCATTACATACCAAATTGAAGCACACGAATTTATTGGCATCTTAAAGGAAGATAACACAATAGTTAGGATTCCTTACTACACAGATATGAACGATCTTATCGAAAGGATTGATGAAGATGGATGGAAGAAACTTAGATCACTTGAAGAGAAGTCAGGAGATACACGACTTGAAGAAGTAAAGCTGCTCTCTCCTATTCCTCACCCTCGTCAGGACATCCTCTGTCTTGGCCTAAATTACACAGATCACGCAAAGGAAGCAAAACAGTATTCAACAGAGGCCTTCTCCTCAGACAAGACCAAAGCAATATATTTTTCAAAACGTGTCAACGAATGTCTTCCTGATAAAGGAACAATCCCTGCTTACGAGAAACTTACACAGAAGCTCGATTATGAAGTCGAATTTGCTGTCATACTGGCAAAGGATGCATTCAATGTAAAGAAAGAGAATGTGAAGGATTACATCTTTGGCTATTCGGTATTCAATGACATGTCCGCTCGCGATCTCCAGACAGAGCATAAGCAATGGTACTTTGGAAAAAGCCTCGATGGCTTTTGTCCAATGGGTCCATGCATTTTGACTTCTGATTCAGTGAGCTATCCTCCAGCTCTCAGAATCTCATCATACGTCAATGGTGAATTGAGACAGGACGGGAACACGAATATGTTCATCCATGATATTGATGAGGTTGTCTCAGAGCTAAGTCAAGGCATGACTCTAAAAAGAGGAACAATCATCGCAACAGGAACACCAAAAGGAGTTGCCATGGGTATGGAGAAGCCCGCCTTCCTTAAAAAAGGTGATGTAATAACATGTCAAATCGAGAGTATAGGAAGCCTAACAAATACTATCGTCTGAGACTCTTCACTCGATTATTCTTATATTCCTGATCGGCTCAATTGGGATTTCAACAACTTCACCCTCGACATCGAGCTCGATATAGTCATCTGAGTAATCGACGAGGGTGCCGACCATGACAGCACTTGAAAAAGAAGTAATGAGAACCTTCTCTCCCATGAAGTCATCAAAATCCATCAAATATCTATCCATAATTTACTCCAAGATCAATGGTGGAAAAGTCTCATGCCGGTAAAAGCAAGCACCATATCATACTTATTGCAGCACTCGATAACAGCATCATCTCTGACAGAGCCACCTGGCTCTACAACGAATGTGGCTCCAGAGCGATGTGCTCTTTCAATGTTATCAGAGAATGGGAAGAAAGCATCAGATGCACAAGAAACTCCAAAGATAGCTGAAAGATATTCTCTCTTCTCGTCACTTGTGAAGACATCAGGCTGAGAAGTGAAATACTTCTGCCAGATTCCGTCCTCTGTGACATCCTCTTCATTCTGATTTATATAGCTGTCGATTACATTGTCCCTCTCTGCTCTTCCAAGTTCCTTTCTGAAAGGAAGGGAGAGAACCTTGTCACTCTGGCGCAGGAACCAGGTATCAGCCTTGCTTCCAGCAAGTCTCGTACAGTGGATTCTAGACTGCTGACCTGCACCTACTCCAATTGCCTGTCCATCAAATGCAAAACAGACAGAGTTTGACTGTGTGTACTTGAGTGTTATAAGTGCAATTATCAGGTCAATCTTCTTCTCTTCAGGAATTACCTTATTGTCACTGACAATATTCTCAAAAAGCTTTTCATCGATTCTAAATTCGTTTCTGCCCTGCTCGAAAGTAATTCCAAATACATCCTTTCTCTCGATAGGAGCAGGAGTATACGTAGGATCGATCCTGACAATATTGTATGCACCATTCTTCTTGCTTTTGAGGATTTCAAGAGCTTCTGGAGTATAATCTGGTGCAATTACACCATCAGATACCTCTCTCTTTATGAGCCTTGCTGTTGTCTCATCACATTTATCAGATAGAGCGATCCAGTCACCAAAAGAGGACATTCTATCTGTGCCTCTTGCACGTGCATAGGCACAGGCAAGAGGAGAGTCATCGAGATTCTTTATATCAGAGACAAAGCATGCCTTCTTGAGCTTGTCAGACAACTTTTTTCCTATTGCTGCACTTGTTGGACTTACATGCTTGAACGAAGTTGCAGCACACATGCCTGTTGCCGCCTTGATTTCCTTGACAAGCTGCCAAGAGTTCATAGCATCCAAAAAATTAATATATCCAGGCCTGCCAGATAGAATTTCAACAGGAAGATTGCTTCCATCCTTCATATATATTCTCGCAGGCTTCTGATTTGGATTACAGCCATATTTCAACTGGAACTCATTCATCTGACATACTCCCTTTACAGAGAAATCTTATAAATTAAAG
>JAFVDZ010000001.1 GCA_017478205.1 Spirochaetales bacterium
AACTGAAGAACTGAGGTAGCAGTAGATACCAGACTAAAGAAACTGAAGTTTGGGCGATTTCTTCTTGCTGGTTATTTTATCCTGCTCCCATCTGGCGATTTTATCCTGCTGTTTTTGGGTTATTTTCGCCCGCTGCTAATAGTATTGAGGGTTTATGTGTGTTAGTATTTTTATTGGAGGAGAGAGAAAATGCCAGAAAATACTAACGCAAGAGACACTACAAACACATCTGAAACTCTAGAGACCACTCAGAAGGTGCCAACTGAAGAGGATGAAATTAGAAAAATACTTACAGATAATAATATGTCAAAGTATATCAATATTTTTGAATCTCAGCATTTGATGTCAAAAGAAATGATTGCTTCATTGACTGATTATGAGTTTGACCAAATAGGAATCAAGTTGATAGGAGATCGTAAGGCTATTCGAAAGCTTTTCCCTGCAGCTCCAATGGAGAAATCTCCTACAACAGCTAATAGTAATAATGCATCTAATACATCATCAGGCCATAATAGTAAAACTACTAGTACAACAGGAAACACTAACTCTTCAAATCCGCAGACTGTTTATGTACAGCAGGCTGAAAAGAAAGGGAATGGTGTATGGGTTGTTCTTGGGATTCTGCTTTGTGTCCTTGTTGGTTTGATGATTGTCAGTGCTGCTTGATAGGTCATATATATGCCTTCCTCAATTTGATATTGGGTTGGGCATTTATTGTATTCATTATGCATTGAGACTCTTTTATCCGCCTTATCAAGGAACTTTTGCCAGAGGTTTTATTGGGGACCTTGTATGCTTGATGGTTGTGATTCCTTTTATGGCAAATGCTTCGTTAATTCTGGGCGTTCGTAAAAGACTTTACATAACCATGAAAGAGGTAATTGCATATTGGTTATTGTTCTCTATTGTTTTTGAATATATTTCACCTCAATATCTTAACAGAGGGCAGGGGACTTTTGTTGATGTTGTTGCGTATTTTCTTGGGGGACTAATTCTATATTTTTCGCAACCATTCATTATTTGCAAGATAAAAAGTAATATTATTAAATGGAGATAAAACTATGAAGACGCTTGTAATTATTTTACTTGTAATTGTTGGTATCATTATTGGACTGTGGTGCTATGGTTATTACTGTGCATATTCGGATGTTGAATTTGGGACAAGTTTGCTTGTCCTTGGAATTAAGCTTCAGTCAATGAATCCAATCTCAAGAAAAGGGTATGTGCATTACTTAGTAAATAATACAGATTTTGAGAGTCGAGTAAATGATCTTAGGTCTTTCTAGAAAAATGTTCCTAGCATGATGTATATAAATGATGTAGGGGTAGAAGTAGCAAGTCTATTTCTACCTTTTTGTTTTGAAGTCCCAATGAAGAAAAATGACCATTTGGAGTGTACTTCAATTAGATCTAGAAAAAAAACCTATTTGCATTATTTTAAGATAGACTTTGTCGAGATTTGTGCTTTCCTTGCATATTTATATATGGAGATTAACGATATGGAGGGGATTGCTTTTGATGTATTGTTGCACGCTGAAAATGGGGATTATTGCAATGTTGATCCAAATAGTGAGGAAGCTTTATATGCTGTGAAACAAGTCCAGAAGATTCCCATGTTTGTAAAAAGAAACAGATAATTATTTCAAGAAATTATATAAGCCAGGAGAGTTCTTTTTATAATAATAGTGTTTCTATTGTTAAAGTGGTCTCAATTAATTGAGGAAGTGGTTGAATACCATAATTATAGATATTAACTCGTAGTTAATAATATAGAGAGAGTAAAAATATATTATTTATAAAAAAGGAAGGATTTGTATGGGATGGTTTTTTAACAAAAACAAGTCAAGTAAGCCTGTGGATTCTAAAATGATAGTTGATGCATCTAATAAGATTAATGTGCAGGTTCAAGGTGGCTTGAAAATGATTGCTACTATGACCGAAACATCAACCCCAAAAACCTTTGGTTATTATCATTTGGAAATGGTTTGTGTTTTCCTAGGCTTGCATGCGAGTTGCAAAACTGGTTTTTATGCTAGAAGGGGCATATCACCATCAGAACAACCATTGGTTGAGGATTATTTTCTTGAAAAAAGCCAATGTGGGGATGTGGAAAAAAGATATATTAAATCACAAATTGAGTTTTATATGAAACTTGGTTCTATTGATGCAATATTAGATGAAAGTCTTGAGAGAGTTAGATATGTTTTAAAAAATGGTCATAGTTATACTTTCGGACAATTTGCATCTGCTGGACCTCTTAATCTTGATATTTTTTCAAATGACTTTCAGGCTGAGTATTTGTTGACATCTAAATATCATAATTGCATTAAGATGGGATTAGATAGAATTAAGTAATTATATATTAAGGGGGTTGTATGATTGTTGGGTTTATTATTGGTATAATTGTAGGCCTAATTTGTATGGCATTGTTCGGTGGTAATTGGTGGATTGGATTTATAGCCTTTGGAATAGTTTTAGGCTTGTATTCTTATATTAAAGCATTAAATAAATAGGGCGTGATATGTCTTTTTCCCAAACATTAAGAGAAAATCATATGAGAAAGATTGCTAGAAGAACTGTTGCTGATGCAAAGAAAGAGTATCAAAAGGCAATAATGCGAGGACTCGACCCTGTTGCATGCATTAGAAAAAAATTCTTTCCAACATTAGATATCTATACAATGCCTATAGAGGCAAGGAAAGTTGTATATTCAATTGAGGGCCTTTGTTTGGCAATAGCTTTTTCTCTATCTTTTACCAATCTAAGTTCTGATGAAAAATCATTCCAAGCACAAACAGTTGCAACAGAGTTAATGCTTTGGCAGGGATTTATGATAGATGAAGATAATTGGAATAGTGCTCTACAAGCCCTTGGAATTGGAATATATGATAATAATTGGTTTTAATAAGCGAATTGTTTGGATATAAATTTTTCTAATAGTGATTAACTAAAATAACATTCTAAATTCAAATATAGAGTTCTATATCTGTTCTAGTGTTAGAGTCAGTTGATTTTTTTCCCATGCAGTCAGGTGATTTTTTATCAAATTCTTGGGGCTTCTGCATGATTTGATATAATTAAGTTATTATTTAAACAAAATGTTAGTAATTTTGAATCAATCTGAAACAAAATGTAAAAATTCTAACAATATTTTTAAAACCTATTGCATAAACTTAAGTATTTGGGTACTTTTTCGCTTGCAACTCAAAAAAATGAGTTCAAAAAAGGACAGACTATGGAAAAGATCAAAGTTGCAGTCATGGGCGCAACCGGCGCCGTGGGTCAGGTTTTCATGTGGATGCTTGCCGACCATCCTTGGTTCGACCTTGCATATCCTATTGCAAGCGATTCTAGAATTGGAAAGACCTATGCATCTCAGGTCCATTGGGTTATCCCAGTTGAGATGCCAGAGGCTATCAAGGAAAAGACGCTCAAGAAGCTCGATGCCGATCAGATGAAGGCAGAGGGTATTCAGATTGTCTTCTCTGGTCTTCCAGCTGATATCGCAAACGATGTAGAGCCAATGCTTCGTTCAAAGGGCTTCTATGTATTTTCTAATGCAGCAAGCATGAGATACGACAAGGATGTTCCTATCCTTATCCCAGAAGCAAACCACGAACAGCTTTCTCTTATCGAAGAGCAGGGTTATCCAAATGGAGGATTTGTTGTAACCAATGCAAACTGTTCTACAACAGGTCTTGCAATGGCACTTGCTCCACTCAAGAAGTTCGGTATCAAGACAATTCATGTCAGCACCTATCAGGCAGTATCTGGAGCAGGTTATCCAGGTCTCTCAACACTTGATATCTTCGGTACCTGTATTCCATACATCGGTAAGGAAGAGGAGAAGATCGACAAGGAGATCAAGAAGATTCTCTCTATCAATCCTGAAGTCTACCCATTCACAGTCAGAGTTCCTGTCATCGTAGGACACCTCGAGACAGTATGGCTTGACCTTGAAAAGGATGTAGAGCCAGAGGATGTAATCCAGGCATGGAAAGATTTCAAGGAATGCTCAGACCTTCCTTCAACTCCAGCACAGCCAGTTGTCTACTGTGAAGATCCTACAATGCCACAGCAGAAGCTTGCATTCTGGGGAAAGCCACAGGGTATGGTCACATACACTGGAAGATGCAAGAAGAAGGATGGAAAGATTGGCTTTGTCCTGATGATCAACAATATCGTCAAGGGTGCAGCTGGTGGTTCGATCCAGAACGCAGAAGCATTTGTTTCCAAGTATATGAATAAGTAATTGGTAATATCTTACAGGAATTACATATTTTGGGGGACTACAGAGATGTAGCCCCTTATTTTTTACATCAGTTATCCCTTTCTACAACTGTGATGCAGTTTCTTACCTTCACTGTGAAGTTTTCATCCATCTGTTTGATATGGAAGTCTTCTTTTTGAGGACAAGCAGTACAAGATAGACCCATAGCATCATGCCGATAGCAGGTTCGGGAGATGAAAACGGGAGGATTGAATGACAGGACTGTTGGCTCAAATGGCCAGGGGCCTGATTTTTCTCCTCTCTCGAACCAAAGATATCCACCGATCAGATTTGGCACTTCTCTAAACAGCTCTTCTGCTGAAAACCTGTTAGAAAGGTATAGAAAGACATCGATGAAGTAATCGTATTCAGGATGTGCTTTTGCAAAGCGGACCTGAGAGATATTATTCAGGCCGATTGTTACATTCTCATATCCTCTGACAGAATCGAGCATGGTGCTAAAGAGATTTTCCTCCTGGAATGTGATTGGAGGGAAAGTAAAGTAATTCCTGTTGTCGATCATGGTACTTTCAAAGGACCATGGGAGGTCCTTGGAAAGGAGCTTTCTATCAGGAAGTGTTATGCTTTCAAACTCTTTCTTTGTCTCGTCAATTACAGGTCTCTTGATTTCAATTTCATCAAGCTGAGAGTAGAACTCTCTCCTGAAGTCCTTCATGATCGAAGGCGGGAGGAAAGGGTACTTGAGGCCTGAATTGTTTATGAACTCAAGGTTTTTGAGTGTATATCTACTGTCTCCAGATTCAGAGAAGTGCTTGGTCAATACTTCATCAACATCAAGTTGTTTCTTTGCTTCCTGAAGAGCGATGCTTCTTTTAACTCTCTTGGATAGGGCTTCTGCTACTATCTCATCTTTATTCAGTGTGATCTTGATATCGACAGGCTTTCTGAAAAGAGGAATCTGGACAGAAGGTGTCTTTTCTCTTCTCGTTGAGTCTGAAATCTTGTAAAGCATAAGCCCTGTTAGGTTTTCATCGCATTCAAGACGCAGTGTCACTGTGTTCCCGACAGCTTTCAGGATGTTTGCAGAGAACTTGTTTGAAAGAGGAAGACCAAAGCGATCTGATGTAAAGTATTGTAGACCGTCATGGTTCTCTATCTTCACTTTGCTATTGATGGTAATGGAATTGGGTGTCTGCCTTATGATGTTGCCACACAGTGCACCCATATGGCCTGGATAGCTTCCTGAAAGCAATGATGGACGATTCTTCCTATAGTCAAAGTAGCCATTTCCATGCTTTCTTGAAAAACTTGTAGTGATATCGAGTTCACTTTGAGGATCTATTCTTCCTTCATCGAGGATAGTTCTGTAATAACGGGTGACAGCTGCAACATATTCAGGACTCTTCAGCCTTCCTTCTATCTTTGCACTGTCTATACCGATTTCATTGAGCTTGATCAGTTCATCTTTGACACGTAAATCCTCAAGTGAGAAGAAGTAGCCTCTTTCACCTGTGCTCCTGTCCTCGAACCAACTTCTGCATATCTGTGCACATTCTCCACCATTTGCACTTCTTCCGCACTTTAGGAACGAAGCTGAGCAGAGTCCTGAAAAACCATAGCAGAGTGCACCATGGATGAAGGCTTTGAGTTCGATATCAGGGCATGCTTTCCTGATCTTCTCGATCTCCTTCAGACTCAGCTCTCTTGATAGAACGACGCGCTCAAAGCCAAGGTCCTGAAGTTCCTTTACTCCTTCGATAGTGTGAACCGCCAATTGAGTCGACCCATGGATAGGAAGAGAGGAAAAGTATTTTCTCATTATCCTTGCAAGTCCAAGGTCCTGAATAATCACACCATCACAGCCATAGAATGAAAGCATTGAAAGAAGATCGATACAGCTATCCATACTCTTATCATCAATAAGAGTGTTTACAGTTACATATATCTTCTTTCCATTCTTCAGAGCATACGATTTGATCTTGGAAAGATCTTCTTCTGAGAAGTTCACTGCACCTTTTCGGGCAGAGAACTCCTTCAAACCAAAGTAGACGGCGTCAGCGCCGTAGCTGAAGGCTGTGAGTGCAGTTTCTAAACTGCCTGCGGGTAATGCTAATTCTATCATGCGGTTGACAATATATTATTTGTTTCCTTCTCTTTCAATAGTAGTCAATGTTGATACCCATGCTTAGAAAAACTTCTCATGGATATATCAGGAAGCAAATTGTTTGTTTCCATTTTGCTCTTCGTATCATATCATTATTTTCTATGAGCCAGACAGAGAGAATTAGCTTCATTGGAAGAACCTGTGTTGAAAGAGGCGGGGTGAGCTTAAAGGAAATTGCCTCACAGTTCGGAGTTACTGAGAGAACCGCAGGCAGAGATATCGAGTATATGCGAGATAGAATGGAGGCTCCGATTGTCTTCAATCGAAAGAATCATCGCTACGAGCTTACAAAGCCCTGGGGAGACTATATCAACATCGAAGAGAGGATGATCATTCTCTCAGCTTATATGAATTCGCTTCTAGATACCATTCCTCTTGATTCGACAATCAATGATGACCTGAAGAAGACAATTGCTGATGGCATGAGCTTAAAGGGTAGGAGAGTTGTCGAGAAGGTCGAGTACAGAGCTCAATCTATCGACCTACCTGACTATTCTGTCTTCAGGGCTGTAACAGAAGCAATTTCTCGAAACTGTGCACTCCGTATCTCATATAGCAACATCAAGGATGAATATAGTGAAGATAGAATCATAGAGCCGATCAGGCTCATAAACTACAGCACAACCTGGTATATCGTTGCTTTTGACCACAAGAGGAATGCTCTAAGGAGCTTCCATCTTTCCAGAGTAGAGAGTATAGAACTTGAAAAGAAGGTGGAGATAAGGAATATACCAGCAAGTGAACTGAACAAATTCCTGTACAGTTCATTTGGCATCTTCTTTGGCAAAGAAAGTCAGCTTTGCACCATTCACTTTACAGGAATTGCTGCAAAGGTTGTTTCCTCTCAAGTTTGGCACAAGGATCAGAAGATGACAAAGAATGAGGATGGCTCTGTTGATTTGATCGTCCCTGCAAGTAACTATGAGGAGTTGATCAACCGAACCCTTTCCTTCAGGGGAGAGGCTAAGCCTGTTGCTCCTGAAAAGTTTGTTTCAAAATATAATGACATTGTAGAGCAGATGTATTTAGCGTTGCGTAAGTAAGAAGGAAAAGAGCAAAAAAAGTAGAAAAAAAGTGGGAAAATTTTTTACTACGACATTATATGTCCTAGTAAAGGTGCCATTCTTGTCTTATCAAAGGAGATAAGACACATGGAAGTAAAGAAAAGACCCGGTAGAAAGCTCGCTGCTGAGAAGAGAAGAATCGCTAGAGAGACAATGAAGCAATTCATTGGCACTCCTGAATTCTATTCACTTGACAGAAAGGTCCAGCTTGCAATCCTTCAGCTCTGTCCTTCTGTCAAAGAGCCAGTTAGAGAGGAGGAAGAAGATATCGATATTTCCCCCTTCGTAACATTTAGGAGGTTCGCAAATGCTTTCTAAAGAAGAATTCTTTGACCAGCTTCTGATCGCAGAAGAGGAGGACAGAAAGGATAGGAAGATACAGTTCTTTCTGCTTTCCATGATCGGCATCGGAATTATATATATCACAATCCTGAGTACAATGATGCTGATGTAGAATGAAAGTCGAATATTCTGCTATCATTGAATAGTCATGGATTTCGAATATATAAAGACCGGTGAGGAGCTTTCTGCACTCATTTCAGATTTGAACAATAAAGAACGTATCGCTGTCGACTTTGAAGGGGAGTTCAATCTCCACATATACGGAGAACACCTGTGCTTGATACAGGTGTTCGATGGAGAGCGATATTACATCATCGACCCAAGAGGACATGAAATGAAGAGGGATGCTCTCATAGCCTTCTTCACATCTCCTGTAAAGAAGGTCTGGTTCGATATGCAGAGCGACAATGCTCTGATACACAAGAACTACAACACTGTTCTTAACAATGTTGTAGATACTCGTGTACTTGCAATGTGCCTTGGCTATACAGGAAATTTGACAGGCCTTATCGAGAAATATCTTGGTATAACAACAGAGGTTACTGACAAGAAGAAGCTCCAGCAGACAAATTGGCTCAAGAGACCACTATCTCCTGAGCAGCTCAATTATGCTCTAAGTGATGTAGAATATCTTTTCCAGCTAGAGGATATCCTGACTGTGGAAGTCGAGAAGGCCGGTCTTACAAAACAGGCTGAAACTCAGATGAAGAAAGCTCACAAGGTATCTCCTGAAAAACCCGGCTGGAAGAAAATTGGTAACTGGAAACTACTTAACGAGGAACAGAGAAAGGCAACTCGAGAATATTTCATCGCAAGAGATGTCGTTGCCAAGCGCTTCAACGTTCCAGCTTACTTTGTCCTTGATAAACATAAGATCATCACAGTTGGGAAGATATGCCCACGAAATGAGAAGGACCTCTTCAAGTACGTGGGTGATATAAACCCACGCTTTGAACGCTATCTGACAGATAGCCTGAAAAAGGCCTTTTCAAACCTGCATCCCTAATTACTTCTTATACGGTGTGCCTTCAAGAGGAAGGGAAGTTCTGAATATTCCGTCTCTCTTGTAATAGGCATGCTGGACTGCCGGTGCTGTTGGAATTGTACAAAGTTCTCCGATTCCCTTTGCTCCATAGGCAGCAAAGCCTCTCTTTGGGCCATTTACAAGCTGTACTTCTATTTCAGGCGTTTCTGTTGCTCTGAAAAGCCCCAAGGTTCCATATTTCGATTTGACATGTCCCTGGTCGATCTTGAAGTTCTCTGTGAGAGCATAGCCAAGACCCATTACGACACCACCTTCGACTTGGCCCTCGATGCTTGTCATATTTATGACTGTACCTGCATCGCAAGCAGCTGTAACCTTCTTTAGTCTTCCATCATCATCAAGTTCAACTACCTGTGCCGAGTAGCTATAGGCAAGGTGAGAGATTGGGTTTTCTTTCTGGCTATAGAGTGCATCTGTCAGATATGTGAATTCGCCAAAGAACTCTTGTCCTTCAAGCTCTGATATGGAAACACTCTTCAAAGCCTCTGCTAGAGCTTGAGCAGCTCTTTTGACAGCTTCACCTGTGAAGGCTGTCTGCCTTGATGCGGTACTTGTTCCTGAATTGGGTGTCCTTGCTGTATCAGGAAGCTCGACAATTATATCATCACTCTTAAGGCCTGTCGTTTCTACTGTGATCATCAAGGCAACTGTTGCAAGGCCCTGTCCCATGCAGGCAGCAGATGTCCTGATATGGATCTTTCCATCTTCGATAGAGATTCTGCAGCGTCCTGTGTCTGGTACACCAACGCCAAGACCACTGTTCTTTAGAGCACAGGCGATACCATTCTTTGGATTGCTATAATATGCATCCCTGACTGCATCAAGACACTCGATAAGGCCAGTATCTCCTGATGCTATCTGGCCATTTGGCATGATGTCTCCTGGCTTTATCGCATTTCTGTATCTGATCTCAAATGGGTCGATTCCAACCTTTTCTGCAAGTTTATCAAGTGCACACTCAAAAGCAAAGCAGGATTGAGTTACTCCAAAGCCTCTGAATGCACCGCTTGGGACATTGTTGGTATAGAGTGCCTTTCCTGTGATTCTTATATTCTGATAATTATAAGGACCTGCTGCATGAGTGCAGGCTCGCTGAAGTACAGGGCCACCAAGAGATGCGTATGCGCCTGTGTCGCTGATGATGTCTATTATAGAGCCTTTTATGATGCCATTTTTATCGCATCCGATGACAACATGCATATCCATTGGGTGTCTTTTTGGGTGCACATCAAGAGATTCCTGTCTTGTGAGTTTAACTTTTACAGGTCTCTTTAGAAGATATGCAGCGAGTGCAGCATGGTGCTGTACAGACATATCTTCCTTTCCTCCAAAGCCTCCTCCAACAAGAGCAGACTTGCATCTCACTTGACTGATATCGAGTCTGAGAAGGTGGCTGATCTCTCTCTGTTCATCAAATACTGACTGCCCAGATGTATATACAAGAACGCCTTTTGTTCTATCATCATAAAGAGCTACAGCACACTCCATCTCCATGAATGCATGCTCTGTGTGCGGGGTGGAGAAATCATAGGTGACGGTATACTCACTTTCCTCTAGAGCTTTGTCGACATCACCACGTTCTAGTTTGAGCTTGTACATGATGTTGTCTCTGTCATGGTGAACGTTTATGACACCTCGCTTTTCAAGCGCTTCCTGTGCAGAGAATACACCTTCCAATTCCTCATATTCGATTTCGACAAGAGAGCAAAGTTCATCGAGAGCATCTTGATCTTCAGAGACGACCAAGCAAATTGCATCTCCTGTATAGTGTGTGATCTTGCCTTCCTGGATGAATACAGGCCAGTCCTTTACAAGGTGTCCATGCTCATTCAGAGGAACATCCTCTGCTGTGATGACCTTGATGCACCTCTCGTCTGCTTCTGCCTTGCTCTTGTCGATCTTGACAATCCTTGCACGAGGATACTTACTTCTGATGCACTTTCCAAAGACCATGCCCTCTACGACAATATCATCTGTGTAGATTCCCTTTCCAAGAGCCTTTTCAACTGCATCGACTCTTCTCATCCTCTGGCCAAGCTTGCCTTCCTCACAGTCCCAATTGACAATCTTGTCGTTCTTGAAGTAATCGGCAGCCATCAATATGGCATCTTCAATTTTTATATATCCTGTGCAGCGACAGATATTTCCCCTGATCGCCTTCTTTATATCAGCACGAGTTGGATTTGTATTTACATCAAGTAGTGCCTTGGCACTCATTATCATGCCAGGGATACAGAAACCACACTGTACAGCTCCTGCTTGTGCAAAGCAGTAGGAGTACACATCAGCTTCTCTTTCTGAGAGGCCCTCTATTGTGGTTATCTTCTTTCCTTGGAGCTTAGATAGAGAGAGGATACAGGCTCTTGCTGTCTTTCCATCAACAATGACTGTACAGGCGCCACAGGCACCCTCAGAGCACCCATCCTTAGTTCCAGCAAGATGAAGCACTTCCCTCAGAAAGGGGAGAAGCTTCATATCTGTTTCGTGTTGGTATTCTTTGTTGTTGATGTTGACTGTGAACATAATGAGCCCTCTTTGCAAATAAAAAAAGTTACAAAGGTCGCTTAGCTTCTGTCGTGTCTTGACAGCGGTCTGTGATACCGATGTTCTTAAATTTTAACAGCCTCTTGTGATTTTTCAACCTAGAAGTTTAAAATCAACTCCTTTCTTTCTGTTTCAAGCTTTGAATATGTAACGCCTGAAGCATCGAGCATCCTTCTAGAGGCAACACAGTTATCACTATCATGATATTTATCATCGAGATAGACTATGTGCTTGATACCTGACTGGATTATCGCCTTTGCACACTCATTGCATGGAAATAGCGCAACGTAGAGAGTGCATCCGGTGAGGTCTCTGCCGATAGAGTTCAAGATTGCATTGAGTTCTGCATGGCATACATATGGATACTTTGTGTCCTTCCAGTTTCCTTCGCGGGCCCATGGGAGTACATCGTCAGAGCAACCAGTAGGAAAGCCGTTGTAGCCAACACCTACAATCCTCTTCTGGGCATTTACGATACAGGCTCCGACCTGAGTGTTTGGATCCTTTGACCTGAGGGAAGAGAGAAGGGCGACGCCCATGAAATATTCATCCCAGGAAATGTGGTCAAGTCTCTTCGAGTTCTTATCCATACGATACCTCCATACTCTTTTGATTGTGACAATCTTTTTTTGTGTAATCAAGAGAAATAAAAATGGACTGCAATCAATGCAGTCCATAAAAGCATTTTGTTTGATCTTATCAGACCATTCCAAGCATTGTAGGAACAACCTTCATGAGAACACCTGCTGCAACCGCAGAACCGATAACACCGGATACGTTTGGACCCATGGCGTGCATGAGGAGGAAGTTCTGAGGGTCAGCTTCCTGACCAACCTTGGATGATACACGAGCAGCCATTGGAACTGCAGATACACCAGCTGAACCAATGAGTGGGTTTACTGGGTGCTTTGGATCGAGCTTGTTCATAAGCTTTGCAAGCAGTAAACCACCAGCAGTACCGATACTGAATGCGACCATACCGAGAAGGAGGATGCCGAGAGTTTCGATGTTGAGGAAGTGGTCAGCAGCCATCTTTGAACCTACGGAGAGGCCAAGGAAGATGGTTACGATGTTCATCAAAGCGTTCTGCATTGTGTCAGAAAGTCTTGTTGTAACACCGCATTCCTTTGCAAGGTTACCGAACATGAGAGCACCGATGAGAGGACAAGCAGATGGGAGCAGGAATGCACAGATTGTGATAACCATGACAGGGAAGACAATCTTCTCTGTCTTGGAGACAGCTCTGAGCTGCTGCATCTTGATAAGTCTCTCTTCCTTGGTTGTAAGAGCCTTCATGATAGGTGGCTGGATGATTGGAACAAGAGCCATGTATGAGTAAGCTGCAACTGCGATGGAACCGAGGTAATCAGGAGCCAGATATCTGGTTACGTAGATTGCTGTAGGACCATCAGCACCACCGATGATACCGATGGATGCAGCGACCTTGAGGTCAAAGTTGATTCCAGGGATGAATGACAAGCAGAGAGCACCTACGAGAGCGAAGAAGATACCAAGCTGTGCTGCAGCACCAAGGAGAAGAGTCTTTGGATTTGCAATAAGTGGTCCGAAGTCTGTCATTGCACCAACGCCCATGAAGATCAGAACAGGGAAGAGGCCGGATTCGATACCTGCATTGTAGAGGATCTGAATGAAGCCAATTGCACCGTTAGCTGGGTCTGGAGCGCCTGCAATATATGCATATGGAATGTTGGAAAGGATACAGCCCATACCGATTGTAACAAGCAAGAGAGGCTCGAAGCCCTTTGCAATTGCAAGGTAAAGGAGTACGAAACCAACAAGAATCATTACAAGGTTGCCCCAGCCACCCTGCTGGAGGAAACCTGCAATACCTGTAGTCTTAGCGAGCTGAACAACTCCGTTTAAAATTGCGTTCATCTAGAAATCTCCTTAAGCAATTACCAAAATAGCCTGACCTGGCTGGAGCTGGTCACCCTGGCTTACGAGGATATCAGCAATGACACCATCGCATGGAGCGTAGATAGGATTCTCCATCTTCATAGCTTCCATGACAACGATTTCATCGTTCTTCTTTACTGCATCGCCCTTCTTGACGTTGAGGCGAAGTACGAGGCCTGGCATTGGAGCTTCAACTGTTGTGCCATCTCCTGCTGGAGCTGCTGCTGGAGCTGGAGCTTCTGCTGCTACAGGAGCTGCCTGAGCAACTACTGTGCCACCGATTGAGAGGATGACGTCGCCTGGCTGGAGCTGCTGGCCCTGGCTTACCTTGATTGATGTAATCTTACCATCGCATGGAGCGTAGATTGGGTTCTCCATCTTCATAGCTTCCATAACAACGATTTCATCATTCTTCTTGACTTCGTCGCCTTCCTTTACGTTGAGGCGGAGTACGAGGCCTGGCATTGGAGCCTTGACATCTTCAGAGCCAGAAACAACTGTAGCTGCTGCTGTAGAAGTAGCCTTGATACCGTCTGCAACTGAGAGAGGGTAGGTAACGCCATTGACAATTGCCTTATCAGCAGAAATCTTTACGCCGTATGCCTTTCCGTTGACTGTAACTGTATATTCGCCGTTAGCATTAGCAGCTGCTGCTGGAGCATCAGCCTTCTTTGCTTCGACCTTTCTGACACCGTTGACCTTAGCCTTTCCTGTGAGATAGAGGATACCCTTCTCCTTACAGGATGCTGCGATGAAGATGTTCTCTTCTGTGATTGGAAGGTTCTCTGCTTCGAGCATCTTGATAGCTGCTTCTCTGCCCTTAGCTGGGTTCTTGTCGTTAAGATCGACAACCTTTTCCTTGGTTGGCTCGAGCTTGAGCTGTTCTGCTGCTTCCTTGACAACTTCTGGATCTGGTTCAACTGGAGTCTTACCGAAGTAACCGAGAACCATCTTGCCATAGCCTTCAGCAATCTTCTTCCATGGTCCGAACATGACGTTGTTGAATGCCTGCTGGAAGTAGAACTGGGAAACTGGAGTTACGGAAGTGCCGAAACCACCCTTCTTAACAACATCGCCCATAGCCTCGACGATTAGTGGATACTTGTCCATGAGGCCGTTGTCTCTGAGCATCTGTGTGTTTGCTGTGAGAGCACCACCTGGGAGTGGGAAGAATGGGATATTTGCATTTACCTTTGTTGCTTCTGGTGGGAGGAAGTAGTCCTTCATGCACTCTTCGAAGACTCTCTCTGCTTCCTGAACCTTTGCAACATCGATTCCGAGGTCATAGTCAGTTCCTCTGAGTGCGTGCCACATTGTGAGGATGTCTGGCTGGCAGGTACCACCGGATACTGGGCTCATGGAGAGGTCAACCTGAGTTGCGCCGCCTTCGATAGCGGACATGTACTGCTGGATGGATACACCTGCTGTCTCGTGTGAGTGGAAAACGATACCTACATTTGGTCCGAGGAGCTTTCTAGCTCTCTTGATTGTCTCGTAGACGTTAGCTGGTGTAGAAGTACCGGAAGCATCCTTGAAACATACGGAATCGAATGGGATACCAGCATCGAGGATCTGCTTGAGGATCTTCTCGTAGAAGTCTGGGTTGTGAGCTGCTGCGTGATATGAATCTGGGAGGCTCATCATTGTGACTGTGACTTCGTGCTTAAGGCCTGCTTCGTGGATTGCCTTACCGGAATCGATGAGGTTGTTGACATCGTTGAGAGCATCGAAGTTTCTGATTGTGGTCATACCGTGCTTCTTGAACATCTGAGCGTGGAGCTTGATGATGTCTCTTGGCTGGCTATCGAGACCTACAACGTTTACACCTCTTGAGAGAGTCTGGAGGTTGGCATCTGGACCAGCTACCTGTCTGAACTCATCCATCATCTGGAAAGCATCTTCATTAGTATAGAAGTAGAGAGCCTGGAAGCGAGCACCGCCACCTGCCTCGAAGTGGGTGATGCCAGCTTCTCTAGCTGCAGCTACAGCTGGCATGAAGTCCTTTGTAAAAACACGAGCACCGTAAACGGACTGGAAGCCGTCGCGGAATGCTGTACACATGAAATTGATCTTTTTCTTGGACATTTTTTTCTATTCCTTATTTTGTTGTCATTTTCTGTTTCTCGCGTATGCAGCCGCAATAGCAGCAGCAACCTCCGAATCCTGTGCGCCGGCAGCAGCTGCCTTTGGAGCGCTTCTCTTTACTGGAGCTGGAGCCTTTTCAGGTGCAATTTTTGCAACTATCTTGCTCATAGCCTTTGTAGCGAAGATCAGGATGGTCAAGAATACGAATACAGTTCCCATACCAAGAACGAGAAGGATGAAGCCCTCTCCAAGCTGGGATACCAGTTCCGCATTAGTCATGAGTGGTACCATGTATCTTTCTCCTATTTGTGCAGATTTATTTTTTTAAACAATAGTTTCAGCTTATTAAATATAAAGTGAAATGCGAAATCTTTTCAACAAGGTGTAACCTTCACAGATTGTATTTCAGCACAATTTTTCCTTCTTTTCCGTTCAGAAAACCTCTGTTCTGAAAAGAAGATAGGAATTATGAAAATTTTTCAAAGATATTCATGACATATGTGAATTGTTTTATATGGTTCAAAAAGAATGAAAGGGAATAAATATATTTTTTGATTGGTAAAAGTTAGCAGGAGCTAACATTATACAATGTAATATTTTATCTTGAAAATATAATTAGAAAAAATGTAGACTAATCAAATCTTTAAACTTACCATTCAAAAGACAAAACTTTTATTTAGTTTCCACAATAGGGGGTATTTATGGCACATCTAAGCGGAGCTGCGGTCGAAATGATCAACAGCATCTGTGAAAAGTACAAGGATGAGACCACTCCACTCATGATGATCCTCAGTGACATCCAGAGACAGTATGGTTATATTCCTCTTGAAGTGCAGGAGCTCGTCTCCAAGAATACTGGTATCAGTGTTGCTGATATCTATGGTGTTGTTTCGTTCTATTCATTCTTCTCTCTCAAACCAAAAGGGAAGTACATCATTGGTGTTTGCTTAGGAACTGCATGCTACGTCAAGGGAGCTCAGCAGGTTGTCGACAAGTTCTCTGAAGTCCTTGGTATCAAGCCAGGTGAGACTACTGAGGATCTCATGTTCACAATCGATGCACTCCGCTGTCTCGGTGCTTGTGGTATCGCTCCAGCTGTTTCAATCAATGGAAAGGTATATCCAAAGGTAGCTGTCAGCCAGATTCCTGGAATCATCGAAGATCTTCGCAAGGAGGCTGCAAAATAATGATCAAGAATTTTGAAGAGCTTTCCAGCATCCATCAGGAATATAGTGCACGTCTGGCAGCCAAGTTTACAGGTTCCGATGGCAAGAGAGCCATTGTAGTATGTGGTGGTACAGGCTGTCTTTCATCCAACTCTGCAGAAATCATTTCCCGCTTTGAAGCGCTCATCAAGAAGCACAAGGTCGGTGACAGAGTTTCCATCAACAAGGTTGGTTGTCTCGGATTCTGTTCTCAGGGTCCATTTGTCAAGATCTATCCAGAAGACACTCTCTACAGAATGGTCAGCGTTGACGATGTAGAAGAGATCTTCGAGAAGGATATCCTCAATGGTGAAATCGTAGATAGACTGCTCTATGTCGACCCACTCTCAGGTGAAAAGGTTGTAAAGCAGGACGATATCACCTTCTATAAGAAGCAGCACAGAATTGCTCTTGAGCAGTGTGGTGTAATCAACCCAGAAAGCATTGATGAAGCTCTTGGTGCTGGTGCATTCGTAGGCCTCGCAAAGGCTCTCAAGATGGACAGACAGGCAATCATCGATGAAATCCTCGCTTCCGGTCTTCGTGGTCGTGGTGGTGCAGGCTTCCCAACTGGCAAGAAGTGGCAGTTTGCTTACAACCAGCCAGATGGTGAAAAGTATGTAGTCTGTAACGGTGATGAAGGTGACCCAGGTGCATTCATGGATCGCTCCATCCTCGAAGGTAACCCACTTGCTGTAATCGAAGGCATGATGATCGCAGGCTATGCAATCGGTGCCCAGAATGGCTACTTCTATGTAAGAGCTGAGTATCCAATCGCAATCCATCGTCTCGAGATCGGCATCAAGCAGGCTGAAGAGCTCGGCTTGATCGGCGATAATATCCTCGGAACCGATTTCTCATTCCATGTTCATATTCGCCCAGGTGCTGGTGCATTCGTCTGTGGTGAAGAGACTGCTCTCCTTAACTCCATCCAGGGCCAGCGTGGTATGCCACGCCCAAGACCACCATTCCCTGCAGTAAAGGGTCTTTGGGACTGTCCTACAATTGTAAATAACGTAGAGACTCTCTCAGTTGTTCCTTATATTCTCAGAAATGGTGCTTCCTCCTTCAACAGTCTCGGTACTGCTGGAAGTAAGGGTACCAAGGTATTTGCACTTGGCGGCAAGGTAAACAACGTCGGTCTTGTTGAAGTTCCAATGGGTACAACCCTCAGAGAACTCATCTTCGATATCGGTGGAGGTATTCCTAACGGCAAGAAGTTCAAGGCAATCCAGACTGGTGGTCCATCAGGTGGTTGTCTCACTGAAAAGGATCTCGATGCAGAAATCGATTTCGATACACTTGTTGCTAGAGGCTCTATGATGGGCTCTGGTGGTGCAATCGTCATGGACGAAGACAACTGTATGGTCGATATCGCAAAGTTCTACATGGAGTTCATCTGTGATGAGTCCTGTGGTAAGTGTTCACACTGCCGTATCGGTACCAAGAGAATGATGGAGTATCTCACAAAGATCACCGATGGTAAGGGAACTCTTGAGGATCTCTCATACCTCGAAGAGCTTGCTGCAACCATCAAGGAAGGTGCTCTCTGTGCTCTCGGTCAGACATCCGCAAACCCAATTCTCTCCACAATGAAGGCATTCAGAGAGGAGTATATTGCACACGTTGTCGATAAGACCTGTCCTGCACATGTCTGTAAGAATCTCATGCGCTATGAGATCGATCCAGAAAAGTGTAAGAAGTGTTCTCTCTGTGCTCGCCAGTGTCCAGTTGGTGCTATCACAGGTGAAGTCAGAGTCAAGCCTTTCGTTATCGATCAGAGCAAGTGTATCAAGTGTGGTGCTTGTATGAGCTCCTGTAAGTTCAAGGCTATCGACAAGAAATAATAGAGGGTAGGATAATGGCAAAGATAAATATCAGAATCGAAGGAATACCATATCAGGTAGATGAGGGCCTTACAGTTCTTGAAGCCGCTAGACAGTGCGGATACGAGATTCCATCCCTCTGTAACTATAATCATGGTGAATGTAACCGTGCCTCCTGTCGTGTCTGTCTCGTAGAGGTAAAGGGCGCAAGAGGTCTCGTTGCATCATGTGTATATCCAGTAAACGAAGGCATGGAGGTCAAGATTGCATCTCCAATTGCTTCTCAGGCAAGAAGAACTTCTGTAGAGCTCCTGCTTTCAAACCACTCAATGCAGTGCCAGCAGTGTGACAAGAACGAGAAGTGTGAACTTCTCCATGTTGCTCGCCTTACTGGTGCTCGTGAGAATATGTACCTCGGTGAGAAGACTCCTGTCTCGATCGACCGTCTCAACCCATCCATCACAAGAGATACCTCCAAGTGTATTCTCTGTGGCCGCTGTGTAGCTCGCTGTGCTAACGCTCATGGAAACGGTATCCTCGGTTTCGAGAATAGAGGCTTCAATACAATTGTTGGTCCTGCAGAGAACAGAAACTTCAATGATTCCCCATGTATCATGTGTGGCCAGTGTGTTTCTGTATGTCCTGTAGGTGCTCTCATGGAAAAGAGTGAAATCGATAAGGTCGACGAAGCATTCCGCCAGGGCAAGTACGTTGTTGTACAGACAGCTCCAGCTGTCAGAGCAGCTCTTGGTGAGGAGTTCGGCATGAAGATCGGTACTCCTGTAACCGGAAAGATGGTTGCAGCACTCAGAAGACTTGGATTTCACAAGATCTTCGATACCAACTTCGGTGCAGACCTCACAATCATGGAAGAGGCACACGAGCTTCTCGACCGCCTCAACCACCCAGGTTCAGTACTTCCAATGATCACATCCTGTTCTCCAGGCTGGGTCAACTATGCTGAGTACTACTATAGTGATCTTCTTCCACACCTTTCTTCCTGTAAGTCTCCTCATGAGATGGAAGGTGCAATCCTCAAGCACTACTATGCTCACAAGGTTGGTATCAAGCCAGAGGATATGTTCGTAGTATCCATCATGCCTTGTACAGCAAAGAAGTTCGAGAAGGAAAGACCACAGAATGTAACAGATGGTCTCAAGGACGTCGATGCAGTTCTCACAACCAGAGAGCTTGGCAAGATGATCAAGAGAGCTGGTATCAATTTCATCAAGCTCAACGATGAAGAGTTCGATGAGGATATCGTAGGACAGTATACTGGTGCAGGTGTAATCTTCGGTGTCACCGGTGGTGTTATGGAAGCAGCTCTCAGAACAGCTTACTTCTCACTCACAGGTGAAGAGTATGGCATGATCAACTTCACACAGGTCAGAGGCTTCGATGGTATCAAGGAAGCATCCTTGAATATCAATGGTACCATTCTCAACATCGCAGTTGCTCACGGTATGAAGAATGCAAAGGTCCTGCTTGATGATATCAGAGCTGGAAAGTCCAAGTATCACTTCATCGAGATCATGGGCTGCCCAGGTGGCTGTGTAAACGGTGGTGGTCAGCCATATGTTAGAGAATGCTTCCTTCCAAATGAGGATATCGATATCGTCGATACCTACAAGCAGAAGAGAGCAAATGCACTCTATAGCGAGGATGAGAGAAAGAGAATCAGACAGTCTCACAACAATCCTCAGATCAAGGCACTCTATTTTGATTTCCTTGGTAATCCTAACTCACACAAGGCACACCATCTTTTGCACACCTCATACGAGGCAAAAGAGCCTTTCAACGACTGATAAATATGGGGAGAGGGTAAAACCTCTCCTCTTTTCTTATCTTGCCCGGATCGATTTGTTGACAAGTCGCATGCCGGGTTTTATTGTTTTACAAAGGCTTTGGGGAATAATATGTTGCACATCTGGAATACTTCAGTCAGAAATCTTCTCTTGAAAGGTAATTTTGGTCTTGAAAAGGAAAGCCTCAGGATCAAAAGTGATGGCTCTATGGCACATACTCCAGATCCCTTTACAGGAAATAGGAATATAGTAAGGGATTTCTGCGAAAACCAGACTGAGATAAACACAGATATCGAAAACTCTCCCGAAGCTGTCGTCTCGGCACTCTATGAATTTACAAAAGAGATACAGAGAAGAATAGCAAAGGATGATGAGCTGCTTTGGCCCTTTTCGAACCCCGCCTTCATCAAGGATGAAAATGATATCCCTATCGCTGTGTTCGATGAGGAGCACAGAAGCAGTACCATTTACCGAAACTCCCTTTCTGATCGATATGGTCGATACAAGATGACACTATCTGGCATCCACGTGAACTTTTCCTTTGCAGATGAGCTTCTTGAAGAAGATTTCAAGCTTTCATCCTTCAAGGATTTTCGCTCCTATAAGGATGAACTTTATCTAGATCTTGCGGCAAAGCTTTCTATCTATGGCTGGATCATTACAGTATTGACTGCAGCAAGTCCAGTCCTGGACTCTAGTTACTTTGAAAAGGGTGTGAAGGGAAAGACTACATTCTGTGGCATGGCAAGTGTAAGATGCAGTGAGCTTGGATACTGGAACTACTTCACGCCAATCTTTGATTTCTCTTCCATTGAAAATTATGCTGACAGCATCCAGAAATATGTTGACCAGGGCCTTCTCAAGGCTCCATCTGAACTGTATTTCCCGATAAGGCTGAAGCCTGTTGGTGAAAACACTCTGGAAAACTTCAAAAATGGTATCAGTCACATTGAATTGAGGATGGTAGACCTGAATCCACTCTTCAAGGAGGGGATAAACATAGATGATCTTAGATTCATCCAGCTTCTCCTTATCTATCTTGTATCGAAACCGAAGCTGGATCTGAGTGTGAGAGAGCAGGTACAGGCCGAACAGAACTTCAAGAGTGCAGCCCACTATGATCTCAAGACTGTGAAGTTGATCACACCAGAAGGGAATGTCCGTTCAATTGTCGTTGCTGCCTTGGAGCTCATAAGAGAGATGAAGGAGTATTTCTCGATCTTCTCTGGTGAAGTGATGAGGGTGCTTGAATTCGAAGAAGAGAAGCTCATCGACCCTGAAAAGCGCTATGCGTGGATAATAAGAAGAGAGTATGGTGATGCTTTTCTTTCAAAGGGGCTTGAAACGAGTCGCTCTTATCAACTTGAAGCCTTGAAAAATTGTTAAAAAACATAATTCAACCTTATATAGTTTGTAGGATATACTATTTTCATGGAAATCAAACAGATAATGTATATCCTCACTCTGGCGGATGAAGGGAATATGATAAGGGCTGCAGAGAAATTGAATATCTCGCAGCCTGCTCTGAGCCAGACATTGAGGCAGATACAAGAGGAGCTGGGTCTTAGACTATTCGTAAAGATTGGAAGAAGCCTCGAGCTTACTGAGGATGGACGCTTTTTCTATGTGAAGGGAAATGAATTGGTCGAGAAGGCTGAGGAGTTTTACTACCTGATGGATAGGAGAAGGAACCAGAACCAGACCCATTTGAGATACTATACTGAATTCATGAATGGAACAGATGAGACGATAAAGATCTTCCAGCACTTTTTCCCAGACATCTCATTTGAGCGTAGCTATTGCTCATCCTGGCAAGCCCAGAGAAAGTTAAAATATGGAGAGCTAGATTTAATGCTCTCCTTGAACCACATCGAGGACCCAGATAAGGATTTGATGTCAGAAAAGCTACTCGAAGAGAGCATATATGCTATCGTCAACAATAAAAACCAATATTCTAATGACAAGGTGATACCAGTTGCATTGCTCGATGGAGAGACGCTTGTGCTCCATCCAAATACAGAGGCGCTTGTAGAATATTTCACCTCTATCTTTACCAAGGCAGGTGCCCATATTGGGAATATCTATGAAACTCACGAACCCTATGAATATCTTGAAGAGAATGGAGGCTTCTTGTTCCTTCCAGAAAGTACATATAAGAGCTTTGTAAGGAGTAAAAAACTTGGAAACCTAGTGGGACTCAAGCTTCAAGATTCCTTCTGCAAGAAGAAGTTATATCTCACATATCGAGAGAGTTCTGAGAAGGATACTTTGCCACATGCCTTCTTCTCTTTCCTGAGGTCTTACTACAGGCTATGTGCAAAAGAAAGCCTCCTTCCTGACATAGACCGCTTTACACCTGAAGATGGCTGCATTTTGAAACTGAAATAAAGGAAAAGATATGAAAGAGACCAGGATTTGATGCCTCTTGTTAGAAAGGAAGCGTCCAAGGATGAAAACCTTACAGATCACACAGAGATTGCAAAGAAGAGGATAGAAGGTGAGAAGTGGTTTTATAATGATCTCCTTATCGCATACAGCTTCCTTGAACGCTTTAATGCACTAGGAGCTGCTGGAGATAGGCACCTTGCTGAATTTGTCCCATGGTTCTTGACAAGTGATGAGGTTCTAAACAGTTATGGTGTTGTAAGAACACCTTACTCCTGGAGGCTGAATACTGCAGAAGCAAAGAAGGCAAAGACATTTACTGATGAAGAGCTTGTTGCATCACCAAGTGGAGAAGGGGGTGTCGATATAATGATGGCACTTCTTGGAGAAAAACCACTTCTAACTAATATGAATAGGCCTAATGAGGGCCAGATTGCATATCTTCCTAAGGGTAGGATTGTAGAAAGTCTAGGGTACATCACTCAGGATTCTGTCCTCCCTGTCATCTCTGAAGATCCACCACTTGTTATTCAGAACCTTGTAAGAAGGATTTCAGATGAGCGGAGATAGCACTTCAGGCTATATTTGAAGGTGATGATGACAAGCATTTCGAAGCCTTCCTCATGGATCCTCTGATGAATCTTCCCATTTCAAAGGCAAGAGAGTTGTTTGATAGGATGTGCCGCGAAGGAAAGCTCGTATATTGATCACTTCAGATTCTGTATCAGAGTTCTAAAATCGCCTTTGACACGGAATGATTCAAGGCACTTCTTTCTTGTCAGCTTTCTAATCACTTCAGAAGCCTTGCTGTAATAGGGTAATGCTGTGTCTGGAAAGTGGATTATAGCTTCAGAAAAAGTCCAGGCTGCACCCATATTAAGTAGGTAGTGGTCTGTTTTGATCTTTACCAGCTTAGAGAGAATGGCATCGATATTCTCCGCCTTCAAAAAGCGTGCTTTGAGTGTTACGAGGCCAAGGCGAACACTCATTTCATCCTCTCTGTCACAAAGAGAAAGGAAATATTCATAATAAAGTTGTTCTTCTTTCTTACTGAATTTCAGTGAGGAAGCGAATGTGTCCGTAACGGACCATGAAACAAGATAATCAGTGAGGCTTTCGAACTCTATCTTACGCTCCTGAAAGCATTTATTGTCCGATGCAATAATTATTGCCAGAAGCAGAATATCTTCAATGTAGACTATCTCGATCTCTTCCTTCTTGATCCTTTTTGCAAGTTTTCTGAGCTCAGGGATCGAAGCTCCTGAGCTTTTATACTTGGAAGAAGGATTGAGTTTATCAAAGAAGGCTGCTTTCTTGCTGTCAAATGGGATGTAATCAGTAACCGACATCTTCTCCTACCAATATCACCGTATAGCGATTTTCCTTTACTCTTGAAAGAATTGAGAACTTATCAAATAAATTGTTCCACAGAAATAAGTGTAATCTCAAGTATCACCACATTCGAGCAGAAAAGAATGGTTTATCCAAAAACCAGATGGTCATTCATACTTCATAAAGGCTTCTGTGATGAAATTTATGAACATACAACTGAATATGCGACTTTTCCAGGATTTTGTGAATAACTCCCATCTATACAGAAATTGCGGATGGACGCCTTCTGAATTATCTGCATATAAATTGGAAGATGAAAGCGAATCAGAAAAATATACTTGAACTGGGCCAGGAATTAGAAAAGCTATAGAACAAGGAGAAATTTCCCTTGAAGAGCTAAAGTCTGTGGCCCAAAAAAATGGAATCGAGATCAAATATTAGAAAAAAGAGAGGAAGCGCTTTAGTTCTATAAACTGAGAACACTGTCTTTTATCTCAGCTTTAGTGAAAACTTGCATTCTCTCTCTTTCTCTACATTTTAAATATTGCACCAGCGATGGCAGAAATAATAACAAAGACGATAGGGTGTAGTTTTTTTGTGAAAGGGCACCACCTAGTCATATAAAGTATTATTACACCAAGAATTAGAACCTTCATGTTGATTCTGTCAAGGTAGGAACCCATCCCTTCCTTGAAGTAGCTCATCAAGATCAAGGAGATGCCTGCTGAAGCGATGAGGGCTGTCGATGCAGGTCTTAATCCTGAGAAAGCATTCTGCACCAACTTGTTTGATTTGAACTTCTCAAGAGCCTTTGCGATCAAGATGATTACTATTATCGATGGTGTGATGAGGCCAAGTGTTGCAATTACAGCTCCCAAGATGCCATGTGAGCAGTAGCCTACATAGGTTGCCATGTTTATGCCAATTGGCCCCGGTGTAGATTCAGAGACAGCGACCATATCACCAAGCTGTGACATCGTGAACCAGCCAGTTTGCTCACCAAGAGTCTTTAGAAATGGAAGGGTTGCAAGGCCACCACCTACAGCAAACAGTCCTATCTTGAAGAACTCAAGATAAAGTTGAAGGAAAATGCTCATGCCTTTTTGCCCTCCAATGCCTTTATGATGATTCCCATGATTGCTGATGCAATGACAAAGATGACAGGTGAGAGATCTGTGAAGAATGATAGTGCAAGCACTGCTATGAATATGAGCGCAGTTGGAATGTTGATGACAGATTTCTTTCCGAGCTTGATTACTGCGTTGAGTATCAGGACACAGACGCATGCTCTTATGCCTACAAATGCATGGTGCACGATACTGTAGGATGAAAAGTTGGCAATCAGGGCTGCAATTGATGAGATTATGACAAGGGAAGGGAATACAAGACCCAATGTCGCTATTATGCCACCAACGATACCTTTATACTTTGTTCCGATAAAGGTTGCAGTATTTACAGCAATGACACCTGGAGTGCACTGTCCAATTGCATAGTAGTCTGCAATTTCATCTTCACTGGCCCATTTCTTATTCTCGACAACCTCTCTCTGGAGGATTGGAAGCATTGCATATCCACCTCCAAAGGTCATCGCACCTACTTTAGAAAAGGTGATAAAAAGATCTGCGTAAATATTCATGAAGGGAATTGTAGCATCACGTTTGACAATATAAAAGGCTAGTTCAGACTGAAGAACTAGCCTTTGTGTCACTTAGTCAGAGTGAAGAATAACCACTCTGTTTTTCCCTTCAGTGTCAATGTCCTGAATTCATCATCCTTGTTCTTTGAATACCAGAGCTCGAGAATGAAGCCATCAAGTGAAAGTAGAAGTGTATTTTCTCCCTTCGTGACGAAGCCCATGAGCGTCATCTCAGGAGTTTCTATGTAACACCTGAGACTTTCTGAATCCAGGTTCCTTTGTGAGAAGCTGATCGTCTTCACAGTGTGAAATGATAGCTCTTCAAGCTCCTCTTGCTTTGTGCTCTTATCTATCTTCCAGACAGTGTTCTCTATCATTTCAAGCCAGCTGTCCAATTCTTCTTCCTCGACTTCGGGACTTTTGGGCTCCATGTCTGCCATCAGATAGAGGAAAATAAGCGAAACAAGCAGCGCTATTATCACAAAGACGAGGAAGACGAAGACTTTTTTAAGCTTTTCTTCCTTTATCATCACTCTCTCCCGTATTTGTATTTGATACCATCAATAATGAGGACGAGAGCGGAAGAATCAGCATTTATCGTCAAGAAGGTTTTTTCTCCTTCCTCAAGCTCTACTATGAAATAACCTCCAGATGTAAAACTTATTTGAAATCGCTCTTGGCTTACATCTCCAAATAGATAGTAGCTCTCATCTGTCTTCTCAACTGAGAATGTCTCCTCTTCAGTCATGTTGATGACAATTGGGTTTTCTCTATTAGAGAAGCTGTGTCCTAATGCGTTATCAAGTAAAGTCTTGCTTTCCTCTAGACTGAGAGCAATCTCTGGTTCATCTGAAAATAGCTCTGATGTATCGATCTCGGGGACAAGAGAACAGGAAAGGAAGAATGACGCGACCAACGGTAAAAGTAAAAACTTTGTTTTCATATATACTCCTTTCCTCAATCTTTACTTCTTGCCACCTTACTCTTTAGTCATATGAAGTAATTGTAGAGACAGGAGTGTTTTGTCGAATGATTAATTGTTTTTACTCTTTTGATGATAGGAAAGAAAAGTACTTCCTAAAGACCTTTTCCGAGTAGTCTTTCACATCCTTTTCCATCTTTTTGAAGGTTTCTAGAATCCTCTCTCCATCCTCTGTAAGATGTGCGTGCCCGCCATTCTTGCCTCCGGATGAACGCTCAACTAGCTTCAGTTCAAAGCCTTCTTCTGCGTTCCTTATCATCTTCCAGCACTTGGAGTAGGAGATTCCAAGCTCCTGGGAGGCAAGAGCTACGCTGCCATCTTTTTCTATGGCCTCTAGGAGCATCTTCACACCTGGCCCCATGCAAGGTGGTTCCTCTCCCTTTCTGATCATTACCTTTACTGCGCTATCCATAAAACAACTATATCGTACATCGATTTTTCTCTACTGTCTATTTTTTAAAAAACAGACAGTTGTCTCCTCTTCCTTTATGGTTTATCATTTAAAAATAAGACGATAATAGGAAAGAGAAATGAAACTTGTTAGAACCGAAGATGCTGTTGGTCAGATGCTTTGCCACGATATTACCAAGATTGTAAAGGATGGCTACAAAGGAGTTTGCTTTAAAAAGGGACACATAATTACAGAGGAGGATGTTCCTGTTCTGAAAGACCTTGGAAAGTTCAATATATACATCTGGGAAAATGATGAGAGCATGATGCATGAAAATGATGCAGCCGAGGTTTTGAGGGAAATGAGTCAGGGAAAGGACCGAAATGGTGGCAACATGCATGTCACTGATGTAAAGGAAGGCAAGGTCGAACTAATTTCTGATATCGATGGGTTGTTTGTCGTCGATATGGAAAGACTTAGAAAACTCAACATGCTAGGTGAGATGATGATAGCGACGATTCCTTCCGATCTTCTTGTTAGGAAGGGTCAGAAGCTTGGAGGCATGAGGATAATTCCTCTTATCATCAAGAAAGAAAAGCTTGAGGAAGCAAAAAGGACTGTTGGTAGTGAGCCTCTCATGAAAGTCTTGCCGTTTTATCCAAAAAAGTTCGGTGTCGTTACAACAGGAAACGAAGTTTATACAAAGAGGATAAAGGATACCTTTACTCCAACAATTGTTGAAAAACTTGAAGAGCTTGGATGCAAGATGGTCGCACATGAAATAAGTGATGATGACAATGAGCATATCGAAGCGTGCATAAGAAAGATGATCGCAAACCCTGAAGTCGAGATGATCTTCTGTACGGGAGGAATGAGTGTAGACCCAGATGATAGAACACCACTTGCGATAAAGAATGTGGGTGCCGAAATCGTTACATACGGCACGCCAATTCTTCCAGGTGCCATGTTCCTTATGGGATACCTTCCAGATGGAAGACCGATTTGCGGACTTCCTGGCTGTGTCATGCATGCAAGAAGGACAGCCTTCGACCTTGTGCTTCCAAAGATTCTTGCCAATATAAGAGTAACTCGAGAATATCTGGCAGGTCTTGGCTATGGAGGTCTTTGTTGGGGCTGTAAGGAATGTCATTATCCAAATTGCACATTTGGAAAGGGGCTTTGAATGAAAAAGCAGGATGCCAGGATCAAGATAATTACAATTTCTGATAGAGCTTTCAGTGGTGAAAGAGAGGATCTGAGTGGTCCCGCTATCAAGAGTTATCTAGAAGAGAAGGGGTGGAATATTTCATCCTATATCGTGATCGACGATGATAAGAAAAGAATCATGAGAGAGCTCTGTTATGCTTGTGATGATGAAAGGATGGACCTTGTTCTCACAACAGGAGGAACTGGGTTTGCACAGCGTGATGTCACTCCTGAAGCAACGCTCCAGATTGCAGATAGACTCTGCCCTGGCATTGCAGAAGCGATCAGGGCTGAAAGCTTGAAGATAACAAAACATGCGATGCTCTCCCGTGCAGTCAGCGTCATGAGAAAGCAGACCTTGATAATAAACCTGCCAGGAAGCCCTAAGGCATGCAGGGAGGGCCTAGATGTGGTAATAGATGCCCTTGAGCATGCTATTGGAATCATGCGGGGTGAAAAACTTGATAAATAAGGAGTTTATGAAATGCAAAAGAAACTGATTGTCCTTTTGATCGTTCTTCTTGTTCTTTCTTCCCTGTCTGCAAAGGGCAGCAAGGAAGATACACCAAAGAAGGACATTGTTGTTTTTGCTGCTGCTTCAATGACTGAAACGCTAACAAAACTAAAGGGAATGTATGAGGATAAGAATCCATCTGTCAACATTGTGTATAACTTTGATTCCTCAGGCACTTTGAAGACCCAGCTTGAAATGGGCGCAGATTGCGATCTCTTCCTTTCAGCAGCCCAGAAGCAGATGAACGCTCTTGAAGAAAAGGATCTGATAAACAAGGAATCGAGAATCAACCTCCTGGAAAACAAGACAGCGCTTGCTGTTCCAATAGGAAATCCAAAGAAGATTGCAAGCTTCGATGAACTTGCCAAGAGACTGAAGGAAGGGGATGTCTTCCTCGCAATTGGAAACAGTGATGTCCCAGTTGGGCAGTACACAAAGAAGATCTTCGAGTACTACGATATCGATGAAGAGAAGGTAAAAGGAAAACTCACATATGGCTCCAATGTAAAGGAAGTCACGACCCAAGTATCTGCCTCTGCTGTAGATTGCGGAATAATCTACCAGACCGATGCATTCAGCCAAGGTCTTGAGGTTGTTGATAGAGCAACTGAGGCAATGACTGGAGGAAGAGTTATCTATCCTGCAGCACTTTTGAAGAAAAGTAGCAGCAGTGAAGCAAAGGCCTTCCTTGAATACCTCAAGAGCGATGAAGCTATGAAGGTATTTGAGAGTGTAGGATTCTCATCAGCTCTTTGACTTATGTAGGTTTGAAAATGGACTTCTACCCTTTATACAATTCACTAAGAATCGCACTATTTTCCTCTGTGATAGTTTTCTTCACGGGGATATTCTTTGCCTCTTGTGTCTCAAAACTACCTAGAATTGTTAAGGGGTTTATCGATGTGTTCCTGACACTTCCTCTAGTCCTTCCACCTACAGTCTGTGGATATTTTTTATTGCTCGTCTTTGGGCTTGAAAGCCCAATCGGAGAGCTTTTGGATGGATATGGATTCAGGTTTGTAATGACCTGGTATGGAGGCATCCTTGCTGCCTCTGTAGTCGCCTTTCCATTGATGTACAGAACAGCCCGAGGGGCCTTTGAAGCCTTCGATGTGACACTTAAGGAGGCGGGAATGACACTTGGGCTGTCAAATACATATATCTTCTGGCATGTCAAAATGCCATATTGCAAACAGGGAATAATTGCTGGTATCGTCCTTGCCTTTGCTCGTGCACTTGGAGAGTATGGCGCAACTAGCATGCTGATTGGTTACACTCCAGGAAGGACTGCTACGATTTCAACCACTGTATATCAAATGTGGAGGACCAACAACGAGAAGGAGGCCTTTATCTGGGTCATGATCAATCTAGCTATCTCCATGGTGGTCCTTCTGGCTGTCAACTTGCTTGAAAGGAAAAGGACATGAGACTCTATGTAGATATTAAAAAGCGCCTTGGTTCCTTCAATCTTTCAGCAAAGTTTGAAACAGATGATCTGATAACTGGACTTTTGGGCGCATCAGGCTCTGGAAAGAGCATGACTCTCAAGTGCATTGCAGGAATACAAACTCCTGATGAAGGTGTGATAATCCTTGATGACGAGGTATTGTTTGACAGTGTAAAGGGGATAAACATAAGGCCTCAGGAGAGGAGGATTGGATACCTTTTCCAGGAGTATGCGCTCTTTCCCAATATGAGTGTCTCGAAGAATATCCTTTCTGGAATGTCCAGAATAAAGGATAGAAGAGAAAAAGAGAAAAGACTTTCTGATGTCATTGCTCTCATGAAACTTGAAGGCCTTGAGAATCATAGGCCATATCAACTATCTGGTGGACAGGCTCAGAGAGTTGCACTTGCAAGGATCATTGTAAGTGAACCAAGACTCTTGCTACTTGATGAACCATTTTCGGCCCTCGATAACCATCTGAAGGATAATCTTCAAGTTGACATGAAGCACCTTATCAATCGACTTGGGACTCAAAGTATTCTAGTCACGCACTCTGTCAGTGAAGCTTTCAGGCTTTCAAGCTGTCTTGCTATCATGGAAAAGGGAAGAGTGATAAGGAGAGGAGGCTGTGAGGCTCTTCTCTTGGACCCTCAAAAGGAGGAATGTGCAAGACTCTTTGGGCACAGGAATATCTTCTCTTTCACACGAGAAGATGGTTCTTTATATATCCCTGAGCTGAAACTCAGCTTGTCTTTGAAGAAAGTGATTCCTTCTTCCGTGTCAAAGATTTCGATAGTTGATGAAGCCATTACATCTAATGGAGATATAAAGGTCAAATCTTCTGAAGTCCTCTGCGAAGGCAAGGAGAGCTCTCTTTTGATGGATATTGGTGGAGAAAGAATAATCTGGTGGAAGAGTGACCTTGATTTTGTTGATTCCATTTCGATAGACACAGGGTGCTGTGTATTCTTAGAATAGTAGAAGTATGCAGGATGTATTTGGAAGAAACATCACATATCTTCGCCTTTCAGTGACGGACAAATGCAATCTCCGTTGCCGCTATTGTATGCCTTCAGAAGGTATCTGCTCTATTGAGCATGAGAAGATATTGACCCAAGAGGAGATGATAATGGCTGTGAAGGCCTCTTCTTCACTTGGGATAAGGAAGGTGAGAATTACAGGTGGGGAGCCTCTTGTAAAGAAGAACATCCTTTCGATAGTAGAAGGAATCTCTCAGCTTGAAGGGATCGATAATATCTCGATGACAACAAATGGGACACTGCTTTCTTCTTTCGCAGCTGATTTAAAGAAAGCAGGGCTCAGGAATATAAATATAAGCCTTGATACACTCAACAGTGAAAAATATCGGACCATAACCCGTATCGGCACTTTGGATGATGCTCTTTCAGGTCTTGAAAGTGCACTATCTGCAGGTTTTGAGAAGATCAAGATAAATAGTGTCCTGATGGGTGGCTTCAATGATGATGAAATCGAAAGGCTTTCGAGTCTTACGCTCAAGTATCCTGTAGACGTACGCTTTATCGAGCTAATGCCAATGACTGAGGATGAATTTTTCTCTCCTGGGTTCTTTATCAGCAACCGAAAGGTGCTTGAAGCACTTCCTTCCCTTGAGAGAGTAGGTAGTGATGATTCAGTTGCCAAACTCTATCGCTTACCTGGTGCAAAGGGTAATATTGGACTGATAAGTCCACTTAGCGATCACTTCTGCTTTAGCTGCAATCGCCTGAGGCTTACAGCTGATGGGCACATCAAGCCTTGCCTTCATAGCAGATTGGAATATCCTATAAAGGGACTCGATTACCAAGGTATGGTCGAGATGTTCAGGAAGGCAATTCTTTCAAAGCCTCAAAAGCACAATGCTCTTTCTTATGACGAGAGAAGTGAGGCTGGAAGATACATGAATACAATAGGAGGATGAGATGGCAGATTTCACACATTTTGGAGAACAGGGAAGAGCGAGGATGGTAAATGTGCATGACAAGGATATAACTCACAGAACTGCTGTAGCATCTGCATCTGTCCTTTTGAATAGAGAGACATTCGAGCTTGTAAAGAGTGGTGGAATGAAGAAGGGTGATGTCCTTTCAGTTGCTCAGGTTGCTGGAATAATGGCAGCAAAGAGAACTCCAGATATCATACCAATGTGCCACCCTATCCTGATAAATGGGATAGATATGAAGCTTTCTTTGAATGAAGAAAAATGTTCTGTCGATATACAATCCTCTGTTGAATGCAATGGGAATACCGGCGTTGAAATGGAGGCCCTGACTGCAGTTTCTGTCGCAGCTCTCACAGTCTATGATATGTGCAAGGCAATCCAGAAGGATATTGTGATAACAAACATCCAGCTTGAAAGAAAGACAGGTGGTGTTCATGGGGACTTTGAAAGATAAACGATGTCCCGAGACAACTCCTGAGCGCAGCCGGATAATGTCCAAAATCCATGCAAAGGATACCAAGATCGAAGTCTTCTTTCGAAAAGAGCTGTTTCATCTTGGCTACCGCTATCGAAAGAATGTAAAGCGCTTTGCAGGAACTCCAGACCTCTACTTTAGGCGCTACAATACTGTAATTTTCATAAATGGCTGCTTCTGGCACCATCATGCGGGGTGCCGCTTGGCGACAATGCCAAAACAGAACGCTGACTTCTGGCTTGCCAAGTTTGCAGCAAACATCTCTCGTGATGAGGCAAATATAGAAGCGTTAAGGCGACAGGGCTTGAAAGTAATTGTGATATGGGAGTGCCTTGTAAAGAGCATGATGAAGGATGAGAGAATAAAAAAGCAGGTTATCTCAGAGGTGCTCGATTTCATGCTCGATACAAAGGAAGACTATTTGGTGATTTCCTAACTTGCTAAGGCACGAAAAAGGGGAGGTGCTTGGCCTCCCCAATTCTTTGTGTCTGTAATCAGATCAAAGTGGCATGATTCCAACGACGGATGCAAAAAGCATACAGATGATTGAGAAGCCCCATACGTAGAGGAAGCTTGCCTTGATGTGGTCCTTGATATCAACTTCAGCAAGACCGGTACCGAGCAGGGTTGCAGGTACCATTGGGCTGATGAAGGTTGCACAGTTACGACATACAACCATTGCAATAGCAATAGGAAGTGCGTTGACGCCGAATGCCTGTCCGATACCGATCATGACAGGGAGCATGCCGTAGAAGTAGCTGTCTGTATCGAATGCAAGAGCAAGAGGAACAGAGAGAATACCAATGATGAGTGGCAGATGCTGTCCAAGTGCTGCTGGAAGGATTGCAGATACGATACCTGCAAGACATCTGACGACAGATGGAATTGCATCAGAAGGAAGCTCCATGACCTTTGCTGAGATTGCTTTTCCATCAGCACCGATACTGGTGGTGAGGATACCCATGAGGATGGCAGCACCCATGAGGGTGGAACACATCATCAAAGCTGGACCTGCATGAAGGTTGATGATCTTCTTGTGCATCTTAGCTGTGAAGCCATAGTTGACGAAGAGAGCAAGTGAAAGGCCGAGCATGAATGGAACGTAGCTTGGGAATACATCCCAGATGAGCATAACGATAACTGCAAGAGTTAAAGCAATGTTGAAAAGGAAGAGCTTTGGTCTTGCAAGTTCGTTAGTCTTCACCTCTGCAGTCTCTGTCTCTTCGATGACAACAGCACCTTCAGTCTTTGCAAGCTTGCCGTTAAGACCTGCGCCTCTTGCCTTTTCCTGAATACCTGAGAAGAATGCGTGAGCGAGTGCAAGGATGATACCGAAGACCTGAACTGGAAGAATTGTCTGCCAGAGAGAACCAGCTTCCATACCGAGAACAGAAGCAGCTCTCATTGTAGGACCTGCCCATGGCATGAGATTAAGAACACCCATCGAAAGAACTGCAATTCTGAGTAGGGTAGTTGTTCTCATATGCATTCTCTTGTAAACAGGAAGCATTGCAGGGATAACAATACAGAATGTAGAAGCGCCACCACCATCAAGGTGACCGACAAGAGCAATTACTGCTGTAACGAGACAGACACCAATTACATTGTCACCAACAAGCTTCATGAGCTTGCCGATAATTACATCGAACATGCCTGCGTCTGTCATTACGCCAAAGTAAAGAACAGAGAATACAAACAGAGCAGCTGTTGGGCCTGTACTGTTGAATCCTGACTTTATCATTGTTGCAAGATTGTCGAATGAATAGCGTCCCATAAGTACTAGGACAAGTCCTAGGATAGATGGGAATACGATGAAAGCGATAGCTGGCTGTGTCTTGCTCTTGAACAGAGTTACAACGATTGCAACAATTGTCAAAAGACCAAGAAGACCTACTACTGTATTGCTCATAGGAATTTCCTCCAGATTATATGTGTCTTTAGTTAAATTACCATGGTTTTTGAGACTGAAAAAGTTTTTTCTTACATTCACTGCAGTGTTTACAACAATCTGAGAGTAAGGTGTTAACTGCAAAAATCGATTTGAAACATCAAATTTTTTGAAAAATAATTTACTAGGACAGAATATGTCCTAGTGATGTTGTTATCGTTCTTATATCAGGAGGCTGATATGGATAACAAAGTTTTAGGTAGAGTAGATGTTCCAAGACTCAGACAGACACTTTTGACACTTTCCTCACTTGAGGCAACAGGTGAGATCATTGACTGTTGGTATCTCGAGATAAAGCTCAAGGAGAGGATCTTTGAAATCTTCAAGAATGCAGGTCTGGTAGAAACAACAAAGTTCTTCAAGAACGATGCAACTAGTTGGGACAGGATGATGCTTTCTCCATACAGAAAAGGGATATCAAGGCTATTTCTCTCTGGAGAAGCTTGGACTGTCTATAGTGCGTAATTTACTGTCTCTTCCTGTTTTTCCTGTATTCTGAGATATAGGAGGCTGCATCGACCATCGCTCCTACAATGTCACAATATGGAGTAGGGATGTTATGCTTCTTGCCCAAGGAGGAAACTTCATGGCAGAAGTAATCATTCTCTGTCCTTCTTGCGGCTTCGACATCCTGAAGTGTGCTTGATTTCCCATCTTCATCCATACAGCCCCAGGAGTATACATTCGAGTAAGCATCCTCCTCAGTTAGGTTGACACCTTCTGCGTTTCCAACTCTAACTACTTCCTTGGTAACCATGAAAGCAGCCTTCTTATAGCTTTCATTGTTCAGCAATTCTCCATAGGTTGCACCAAGGATTGCAGAAATTGAGTTCTGTGAGACATTTCTCATGAACTTTATCCAGAGAGCCTTTCTGATGTCATCTGGAATTGTGGCTTCGATGCCACTTTCGTTAAAGAGCTTGGCAACAGAAAGGATTCTTTCACTCTTCGAGTTATCTTTTTCTCCAAGACGCACCTTTACGTCTGATGTTGTGATCTTATTGTCAACATGCAAAGAAGAAACGAGAGTAAAGCCATAGATTACCTTGTCGCATCCAAAGGCATCAGAAAGGAGCGCTTCACTGTCAATTCCATTCATGAGCGAAAGAATTGTTGTCTTCTCGCCAACAAATGGCTCTATCATGCTAAGGGCTGAGTCAAGCTGGAAGTTCTTGAGAGCAACGAGGATAAGATCTGCCTTATCGGCCTTATCTGGAGTGATGAGAGGAATGTTGATTTCTTCTCCGTTTACCAAAAGAGGTTTTCTTGAATATCGCTCCTTTCTCTCTTCGTCTACAATGAAAGCGAAGTCACAATGCTTTTCAAGTTGTTTTCCAACAGCGGCGCCAACTGCGCCAGCTCCGATAAGTCTTACTTTCATTTTTCACTCCTTGCTTCTTCGAAGAGCTCCTTCATTGTTGGGTTGTTCCTTGTGAGACTCTTGATAGTAAGTGCATCTGCCTTGTCATTTGCAAGTCGTAGATTCCTTTCTGAGCTGATAAGGTCCTCCTTGACCTTCTGAAGCTGAGAAATGGAGTTGTCGATTTCCTTTATCGCTCTGCTAAAGCGCTCCTGAGCAAGACGGTAATTGTTTCCAAACTTTTGCTTGAATTCCTGTAGGGATGCTTCGAAATTTGACACATCGATGCTCTTTTTCTTTTCTATTTCAAGTGCTCTCTTGAATTCGATTGTCTTGAGACTGGCATTCTTTAAAAGAGAGATGATCGAGAGGAAGAACTGTGGCCTTATAACATACATCTTCTCATATTGATATACTTCGTAGATGCCATCATTATATAGTTCATTGTCAGCTTCGAGCATCGAGACAAGAACAGCATATTCACAGCCCTTTTCATTTCTATCCTTGTCGAGCTCTTTGAAGAAGTCCTCGTTCTTATGTTTTGTGGCTGTGGTATCTATCTCATTCTTCATCTCGAACATTATCGAAAGGAATTCGACATTGTCCTCTGTGTAATCACGATAGATGAAGTCACCCTTGCTTCCAGATCTCGCATCGTTATCCTTTTCAAAGTAGGCGCGAGGGAAGGCAACTGCTCTGTTTCGGTTGAAAAGCGTCATGCAGTGAATTTCAAGAGTTTCTCCGATCATCTTCGTTGAAAGCTTTGCCTTGAAATCTCTGTAGCGCTGTATCTCTTCATCCTTTTCAAGTAGTCTTGTCTCATAGAAGTCCTTAAGGGTTGCAATCTTGAGTTCGTTTGCACTGTTCTGACTTTCAAGTTTGCCCTTTAGAGAAGATATTTCCAGCTCCTTCTTTGAAAGATTTTCTGCAAAATCATTCTTTTCCTTCAAAAGAGCAAGCTCTTTATCACTTTCACTATTTGAAAGTTGGTTCTTTATCTTCGATAACTCAGCATCCTTTTCGCTTATGACCTTCTGCAAGGCAACCTGCATAGCGCTATCTTTCTTCAATAGCTCCTCTTTGAGGTGAGCAATTTCAGCATCCTTGTCACGAGAATAGGAAAGGAGGTTGACCTTTTCCTCTATCTTCCTTCCTTCGAGGGAGTTCTTCAGCTCCTGGATCTCACTTTCTTTCTTTGCAAGTTTTTGTGTGAATTCCTGGCTTGCATTTAGAAGTGCAAGATGGATTTCATTTTCAAGGTTGTTCTTATATTGCTTTCTGTTCTCTTCTATTGATTTCTCAAATTCGGAATCACGAACCTGCTTTAGAATCTGGGCGTATCCAGCTTCCTCGACCTGAAAAACCTTTCCACAGTGTGGGCATCTAATTTCTTCCTTCAAGAGTAAACCTCCAGTAAGCAAATTATGAAACAAAACGAGCCTGCAGAGAAGTGCATTTTCTCTTCTCTTTGTGTGTTTTGATTTCGATATAAAGAAATGTTTTTTTGACACTTTGTTGGAATAAATCTAAACAATGAGTATCATATCAAAGATGGCTATTTCAAACGACAGTAAGATCGACATGCTTGAAGGAAGGATATGGACAAATCTTATCTTCTTTTCCCTTCCTATTATCCTTTCAAGCTTTCTGCAACAGTTATTCAACTCTGCAGATATTGCTGTTGTAGGTCACTTTGCAGGTAGTACTTCTCTTGCAGCTGTTGGGTCAACGAGCTCTATCATCAACCTGTTTATAAACATATTTGCAGGCTTCTCTGTTGGAGCTAATGTCTTGATCGCAAGATGCATTGGCGAAGGAAATGAAGAGAGAGTAAGAAGAGCAATCCCAACTGCATATTCAATTGGAATAATTGGTGGCTTCATACTTATCATAATGGGATGGTTTCTAGCTGTCTTGCTCCTTGAGATGATAAATACACCACCTGATGTCCTTCCTCTAGCAACCCTATATCTTAGAATCTATTTCTTTGGAATGCCCTTTTCGATGGTCTACAATTTCAGCTCGGCAATCTTGAGATCCAATGGGGATACGAAAAGACCGCTGTATGCACTATTTCTTGCTGGAATAATAAATGTAATCCTGAATCTTATTTTCGTAATTGTTTTCAAGATGGGAGTTGCAGGTGTTGCTCTTGCAACAGTCCTTTCAAACAGTATAAGTGCTATCGCTGTTACTGTTTTCCTTGTGCGCGAAAAGGGCATGATGCACCTCGATCTTGGACACTTGAAGATATGCAAGGATGAACTAAGGGACATTGTGAGCATAGGCTTTCCTGCAGGTCTTCAGGGTGCAATCTTCTCTTTTGCAAACACATCGATACAGTCAGGTATAAACAGCTTTGGAACTATAGCAATAGCAGGCTCTGCAGCTTCAGGCAATTTCAGCATGCTTTCATTCTTTGTCGTCTCTGGATTCAATCAGGCGACTATGACATTTACAAGTCAGAATTTTGGAGCAAGAAGGTATGATAGAGTGAAGAGAGTATACGTGGATGCATTGCTTCTTGCTTCTTTCTTTACTGCAGCCTTGAGTGGTCTCTTCTGGGTCTTCCGCTATCCACTTCTTAGCCTGTTTACTTCAGATAGGGAAGTTATGGAATATGCGATCATAAAGATGATTTTTATGGAGGTCCCACATTGGATGATTGCATCCTATGAGATCTCAGGCTCCTCTTTGAGAGGCATTGGAAAGTCTATGCTTCCAACTGCGTTGATGATCATAGGAACCTGTATATTCCGTGTCTTCTGGGTCATTTTCGTCGTCCCGAGTCACCATACACTCTACATGCTCTATGCTATCTATCCTCTTTCCTGGATAGTGACAGCAGCTCTTGTAATGCCTGCATTGTTTGTCGAAATGAATAAAGTTCTTCGCTAGGTACTTATGTTGACTAGACATATTCTTGCCTTTACACTCAAGTCAAGGATTGTCATATGGAAATTAACAAATATATGAATGAGATGAGAGAGGAATTTAGAAATAAGTTCGGTCTTGAATTTCTTTCACTTGGGGATGGATGTGCAGTTGCAGAATACAAGGTCCGACCTGTGGACTTGAATCCTCTTGGGTTTATATACGGAGGCGTTGCATATAACCTTGCCGATATCGTTGCAGGGGTTGCCTTCTTTTCGACTGGCTCCTATGGCCCGACAGTAGAAGGGTCGATGAAGTACTATTCTGGCTCTGATAACACATCGAAGCTACGATTGGAAGGCAATGTGATAAGGAAAGGAAACAGCATTGCCTTTATAGAGGTAGATGTTAAGGATGATATGGGAAAGCTCATACAGAAGGCGAGTTTTACCTATTTCAATACACTCGGCTTGAAAGCTTCTTCTTTCCAAATGGATTGAGGCTTGATATCATAGAAAAACATGGCACACAATACTAAAGCAGCACTATCGAAAGCATTGATAGAACTCAGTCAGGAAATGTCTGTAAACAAGATTACTGTGGGTGATGTCGCAGAAAGATGTGGAGTTTCTCGCCACACTTTCTACTATCATTTTACAGATCTTTTCGATCTCATTATCTGGACATTCTGCAATATGACTGACCGTTTGAGTCTCCTGAATTGGAAGACTGTGTGCATGGATGTTGCTAAAAATGCCATAAAAAACAAGAATTTTGCAATTGCAGTCTTCCACTCTGAATACAAGGAAGCTTTTCTAGAGAGAATCTTCTATATCGCAGAAGAGTTCTTCAATAGTGCCCTCTCCCGTCTTTATCCTAGTCTCAAGGATCTTGTCTACATATCAAGAATGGCAGCCTACGCTGTTTCTGGAACCATCAAGGATTGGTTTGAGAACAATCTTGATGATACATATTTAAAGGCCATAAGAGGAATTGACCATATTCTTTCAAGAGGTGTTCCGGAAGTATAAGGTCGGTTGCACACATTAACCTTTTCTGCTTAACTCAAGTAGGTATGATCAAGCTCACAGATGTTTCCTTCTTCTTTGGAGGAAGGGATATACTTTCGCATGCAGATTTATTGATAAAGGATAATGATAGGATTGGTCTTGTTGGCCCAAATGGGGCTGGAAAGTCGACACTTTTCAAAATAATCATAGGAGAGCAATCTGTTACAGGTGGCTCCATTACCACCGATAGAAAAGATGCAGTAATCGGTTACCTTTCCCAGGATACTGGAGAGATGAAGGGTGGAAGTGTGCTTGAAGAGACCATTGCTGGAGCTGGACGAGTAAGTGAGATCGGAAAGAGGCTTGCCTTTCTCGAAGCGAGAATGGGTGATGTGGATGATCCAATCACAGAGCGAGAGATGGAGGAGTATGGTCTTCTTCAGAATGAGTTCATCGCACACGATGGCTACAACCTTGAAAACAATGCAAAAGAGGTGCTGACAGGTCTTGGCTTCAGTGACGAAAGACAGGCAGAGAGTGTAGAGAACTTCTCAGGTGGATGGAAGATGAGAATTGCTCTTGCACGCCTTCTTTTGCTGAAGCCAGATATCCTTTTGATGGATGAGCCTACAAACCATCTCGATCTTGAATCTATCCTCTTCCTTGAATCCTGGCTCAATAATTTCCAGGGTGCCATTGTCATGACCTGCCATGATAGAGAGTTCATGACAAGGATCTGCAGAACGACGATCGAACTGAATCAGGGAAAGCTCACATATTACTCAGGTGATTATGATTTCTATCTCAGGGAGCGGGAGATCAGGAGAAGAGAGAGAATCGCAAGCTATAATCGCCAGCAGGCGATGCTTGCCAAAGAAGAGGAGTTCATAGCTCGTTTTGCTGCAAGGGCAAGCCATGCAAACCTTGTGCAATCGAGGATCAAGAATATAGAGAAGATTGAGCGAATCAGCCTGCCTGCTGAAGAAAAGAGACTCAGTATAGAGTTCAGGCCATGTCCACGCTCTGGTGACCAGGTTGCTGTAATGGAAGACTTAGGTGTCAGTTATGGAGAATACAATGTCTTTTCATCTGTCTCTGTCACACTCCGTCGCCTCGAGAAGGTCGCTTTGACTGGTATCAATGGTGCGGGAAAGTCGACTCTCTTGAAAGTGATTGCTGGAAAACTGAAAAATAGCACGGGGCTTTGCACTGTAGGTTCCTCTGTCCATCTTGGCTACTTCTCTCAGTACTCATCTGACCTTCTCAATCCTGATAATACGATCTTTGAAGAAGCTCAGGAGAGGCTTCCTGAACTTGATAGAGGTCAGCTAATGAGCGCTCTCGGAGCCTTCCATTTTTCAGGTGATGATGTTGAAAAGAAGATATCTGTGCTATCGGGTGGAGAAAAAAGTAGGGTGGTACTCGCCTGCATTCTTTCGAGGCCTGTAAACTTTCTCGTGCTCGATGAACCTACGAACCATCTTGATATAACCTCCAGAGAGGTGCTACTCGATGCTCTGAAGAGGTTCGATGGAACAGTTCTGATTGTGAGCCACGATCGCTTCTTCCTGAAAAGTCTTGTTAGCAAGGTCTGGGAGCTTGATAAGGGCTGTCTTAGAGTCTATGAGGGTGATTACTCCTATTATCTTGAAAAGAGCCCTCACATCAAGGAGCTTCACCTAGTATAGGGAATAATATGTTTGATAGATCTAGAGTTGATATGATAAATGCACCGATTGTGCCAAGCTTGATTGCTTTTGCAGTCCCATTGATACTTTCTGGCTGTCTGCAGCTTTTATTCAGCACTGCAGATACGATTGTTGTTGGTCGCTTTGCAGGCCATGAAGCTATGGCAGCTATCGGAGCCACACATTCTCTTACAAACCTTCTTATCAACTTCTTCATTGGTCTTTCAGTTGGTGTGAATGTCATCGTTGCAAAGTATTATGGTGCTGGGGATAGAAAAAGTGTGAGCGATGCTGTCCATACAGCAATTGCAACTGGACTTCTCAGTGGTATCCTACTTGCTTTGTTTGGCCTTGCCTTTTGCCCTCTATTCTTGACCTGGATGGGAACTCCTTTCGATGTAATCGATCGCTCTTCGCTCTATATGAGAATCATCTTTGTGGGAATGCCTTTCAACATGCTCTTCAATTTTGGCGCTGCTGTACTTAGAGCCTATGGGGACACAAAGAGACCTCTTTACTATCTAACATTCGCAGGAGCTATCAACGTAGTTGCGAACCTTTTCTTTGTAATAGTTCTAAAGATGGATGTAGCAGGTGTTGCCATAGCAACAGTTCTTTCGCAGGCTATCAGCTCTGTGCTTGTCCTTGTAGCTCTCATGAAGAACAATGACTCGATCAAGGTATACCTTGGGCGATTGAGGATAAAGGTTCGCATGATGAAAGAGATACTCTATATTGGTGTTCCTGCAGGACTTCAATCGATTCTATTCTCGATCGCAAATGTAACTGTCCAGTCATCTGTAAACACATTTGGCTCCTATGCCATTGCCGGAAACACAGCATCTGTGACGACAGACAGCTTCGTATATATTACCTGTAACTCGATGGCACAGGCCAATTTGAGCTTCATGAGCCAAAATAGAGGAGCCGGAAAGTATTCCAGGATAAACAGGATAATATACTCCTCTGCTATCATCTCTTCTATCATTGGCTTTGCTCTGGGTTGGGGAATCTTTTTACTTGGAAACAAAGTATTCTCTATCTTCTCTGACGAAGCAGAGGTTGTCCACTTTGCTATGATGAAGGCAAGTGTAGTCCTTACAACATATTTCATATTCAACTATGAAGAAGTGATGGTATCGGCGATAAGAGGACTTGGAAACTCCCTCTTGCCAATGGTCATTTCTGTAATTTGCATATGTGGCTTGCGCCTTGTCTGGATATTCACGGTCTTCAGACTTTTCCCGACCTTCCGAGTTCTGGCAAGCTGTTATCCACTTTCCTGGATTGTTTCAGCCTTCGTGATGACAATCTGCTTCTTCATCTACAGAAAGAATTTCCCAACCGAGGATGAGAAATAAGCATTTTATTGGTCACTTTCATCAAAGGACATTTCCTTAGCAGTGATATTTGATGCAACTTTTTTGTTATTAATCAAACAAAACTTGGATGCTCTTAGATTTTTCTTTGTGTCCCTCAAAAAGCTGTGACATAATCTTACTCAGGTAAATTTGTTTTTCGTAATGGAAAATCTAGGAGGAAAAATGAAAAAATTTCTTAGTGTTCTTTTAGTTCTTGCTCTAATTGCTACATCTGTTTTTGCAGGTGGTTCAAAGGAAGCAGCTCCTGCAGGGGCTTCTTCTGCTGAAGATCCACTCGTAACTGCTGCCAAGGCAGAAGGTGAACTTGTTGTTTACGGTTCCTGTGAAGAGGAATATCTCGCAGCTGCTTGTGCTGGCTTCGAAAAGAAGTATGGCATCAAGGTAAGCTACCAGAGACTTTCTACTGGTGAAGTTCAGGCAAAGATCGAAGAGGAGAAGGGCAACCCATCTGCTGACGTATTCTTCGGTGGCACAACCGATCCTTACAACGTACTTGCTTCAGAAGGCTTCCTCGAGAGATATGATGCAAAGAATGCTTCTCATATCACAAGTCCTAACTACAAGCATAAGGACAACCTCTGGTATGGTATCTACACTGGTATCCTCGGTTTCATGGTAAACAAGGACGTATTGGCAAGAAAGGGCCTCCAGGCTCCTCAGGATTGGCCAGATCTCCTCAAGCCAGAGTATAAGAACCTCATTTGGCTCTCCAACTACAATACAGCTGGTACAGCTAAGCTCGTTCTCAACACAATGATCCAGAAGTATGGTCATGATGATGGTATCAAGTACCTCGTAGCTCTCGATAAGAACATCGAAGTCTACACCAAGTCCGGTTCTGGCCCATCAAAGAACGTAGGTACTGGCGAATGTGCTATCGGTATCGGCTTCCTCCACGATGGTATCCATCAGATCGTTGATAACGGATATGACAACATCGGTCTTGTTCTCCCATCAAGTGGAACAACCTGTGAAATCGGTGCAACCGCAATCTTCAAGGGCGCTAAGCATCCAAACGCTGCCAAGCTCTGGATCGAATATGCTCTTTCTCCAGATTGTGTAAACCTTGCAAAGGAGAATGGTTCATATCAGTTCCTCGTAATCGACAATGCTGAGCAGCCAAAGCAGGCTACTGAATATGGTCTCGATCCAAAGAACGTAATGGATTATGACTTTGATGATGCTACCAAGAATGTAAAGACATACATCAACGACATCATGACTGCACTTTCAAAGTCTGGTGCCAACACTGGTGATGCATCAAGATTCCAGGTTAAGTGATAGAACTTAACGATGATACCAGGGGATGGCAGGCAAGTGGCCTTCCATCCCCTCATTTTTAATACATAAAAAGGAGGAAGTTATGGCAAAAGGTCAGGGAGCCGCTCTTGATAGGAAGAAGCTCATGGCTGATCCTATCTTGATTACAACCATATGTGTTCTTATTGCATTTCTTACTCTGTTCATTCTCTATCCTCTTGCAATATTGCTCGTAGACAGCTTTGTCAGTGAAGAGGGTCGCTTTGGATTCTCGGTCTTCAAGAGAATCTTTGATATGCCAAACTTCACAACAGCCATATCCAACACATTAAAGGTTGGCTTTGTTGTAGGTATTGGATCAGTCCTCATCGGTCTTCTCTTTGCATATGTAGAAGTCTATGTAGAGATGAACAAGTTCGTGGGTGGACTTTTCAAGGTAGTATCACTATTACCTGTTGTATCTCCACCATTCGTATTGTCTCTTTCAATGATCATGCTCTTTGGTAAGAGTGGTATCATTACACGATTCCTTTTGGGCATATATGACAATAGCGTATATGGATTTTGGGGTATTGCAATTGTACAGACACTGACTTTCTTCCCTGTCTGTTACATGATGCTAAAGGGGCTTTTGAAGAATATCGATCCTTCATTGGAGGAAGCTGCAAGAGATATGGGAGCTTCTCGCATGAAGGTCTTTACCTCAGTAACGTTCCCTCTTTTGCTTCCAGGTCTTGGAAACGCTTTCCTCGTAACCTTCATCGAATCTATTGCCGACTTTGCAAACCCAATGATCATCGGTGGATCATACGATACTCTCGCAACCACTATCTATCTGCAGATTACAGGTGCATATGATAAGGCGGGAGCTGCAGCAATGGCTGTCGTTCTTCTCTGTATCACACTGATGATGTTCATGGTGCAGAAGTACTATCTTGAAGCAAAGACAGCTGCAACATTGACTGGTAAGGCATCCAGAGCAAGAATGTTCATCACCGACAGAAGTGTAAAGATTCCTCTTACAATTCTCTGCTCACTGATGGCTCTCTTCGTTATCTTGATGTATGTCTGTGTTCCAATTGGATCATTCTTCCCAACCTGGGGTTACAAGTTCTTCCCTCTGACAGGTAAGTGGTTCAAGCTGGTCTTCACTCGCTACCATGGCTTCAAGGCATTCAAGGACTCCTTCGTCCTATCATTCATTGCATCTCCAATTACAGCATTGCTTTCAATGATAATAAGTTATCTGGTTGTAAAGAGAAGCTTCAGGGCAAAGGGTTTCATCGAAGCTGTTTCGATGCTTGCAATGGCAGTTCCTGGTACAGTACTTGGTGTTGGTTTTATACGTGGCTTTGCTGGTGGTGTCTTCCATACTGGATTCCTTCAGGGGCTGTATGGCACAGGTACACTCCTTGTAATCGTCTTCATTGTACGATCTCTTCCAACCGGTACAAGAAGTGGTATATCAGCCTTGAGACAGATAGATAAGTCTATCGAAGAGTCTGCCTACGATATGGGTGCTGATAGTTTTACAGTCTTCATGACAGTAACACTTCCTCTTATCAAGGACAGTTTCCTTTCTGGTCTCGTAACCGCCTTTGTAAGATCTATCACAGCTATTTCGGCTATCATTCTGCTGGTAACTCCACAGTTCCTGCTTATCACAGTACAGATCAATGAATTCGCAGAGAAGGGCTCATTCAGCCTCGCCTGTGCATTCGCGACCATCCTTATTCTCATAACCTACAGTGCAGTTGTATTGATGAATATCTTCATCAAGTACTTCGGAACTAGTAGGAAAATAAAGGAGGATTTCTAATTATGGCTAAGGAAAAAAAGGGTGTAACACTCGAACACATTTCCAAGATTTATAAGGATCCTAAGACTGGCAAGGAGTTCTATGCCGTACAGGATACATCACTAACTATCGAACCAGGTACCTTCGTAACTCTGCTCGGTCCTTCTGGCTGTGGTAAGACCACAACCTTGAGAATGATTGCAGGTTTTGAAAGCCCAGATGAAGGTGAAATCTACTTGGGAGATGAACCTATCAACGAACTCACTCCTAATAAGAGAGATACTGCAATGGTATTCCAGAGCTATGCTCTTCTTCCTCACTACAATGTCTTTGATAACGTAGCTTATGGTCTTAAGTTAAGAAAGCTTGCTCCAGAAGTGATCAAGGAAAAGGTTCTCAACATCCTCAAGCTTGTAAAGCTCGAAGGTATGGAAGGTAGAATGACCAACCAGCTTTCTGGTGGACAGCAGCAGAGAGTTGCTCTTGCACGTGCTCTTGTTATCGAGCCAAGTGTCCTCCTCTTCGATGAACCTCTTTCCAACCTCGATGCAAAACTTCGTGTCGACATGAGAACTGAGATCAGAAGGATCCAGCAGGAGGTCGGTATCACCGCCATCTATGTAACTCATGATCAGAGTGAAGCTATGGCACTTTCTGACAATATCATCATCATGAACAAGGGTGTTGTTGCTCAGATGGGTTCTCCAAAAGAGATCTACTACCATCCAAATGACAAGTTTGTTGCTGACTTTATCGGCGAAGCAAACTTCCTTGAAGGCAAGTACTTGAAGGATGAGGGTGAGATGGCAATCCTGGAAATTGAAGGTAACGAATATCCTGTCTTCAAGAATAAGGACATGAAGAAAGACGAGGTCTATACTGTAGTTCTTCGCCCTGAAGCTGCTTCTCTTGCTGAAAAGGGCGGCCTTCCTTGTGAAGTTGTTCTTTCTTGCTTCATGGGTTCCTACCAGAACTACCATGTAATGGTTGGAAACACTCTTGTAAAGCTTCAGGAATTCAATCCTAAGCACAAGAGAATCTATGAGGTTGGTGAAAAGTGTCACCTCGTATTCGATCCTGAATCGGTACACGTACTTTGATTATCATTTTCGAGATGCTTCACATTTTGGGGCATCTCTTTTCTTTTGCTCTCTTGATATGTATCATTTGAATCATGGTAGATGAAAAGAAAGTTAGAGAAGAATACAGAATTCTTACCAAGTCCCTGATTTCCAGGAAGCTGACAATTACAACCATGGAAAGCTGCACAGCAGGGCAGATTGCATCTCTGATTACTGATACAGAAGGTTCATCTGAAATTCTAAAAGGAGCCTTCGTTACATACTCCAATGAAGCAAAAATTATGATGGGAGTTTCTAGAGAGACAATAGAGAAGTTTTCTGTCTATTCACAGAATACTGCAATAGAGATGGCCAAGGCGTGCAAGGAAAAGTTTTCAAGTGATATTGGCATTGGCGTGAGTGGAACGTTTGGAAATGTTGATACAGAAAACAGTGAATCATCTACACCTGGAAAGGTCTATTTTGCAATAGCTATCAAGGATGAATGTTTTCCATATACGCTTTCTCTTCCATTTCAGGAATCGAGGCTTATGTACAAGCTCCTTGTTGCAGAGAAGATATATGAAAAACTCTCTTTTCTGATATATAAAAAATATGTTCAGCCCTCAAGCTGAACATATCTAAAATGATAATTATCTATTATCTTACTCTTCGATTTTCCCAACCTGGATTTTGTTGAGCTTTGAAGAAACAGTTCTCTGCTGGTTCATTAGCTTTCTGTTTGATGTCTCAGGTCCGAACTCTCTCCAGTTCTTTCTTTCAAGTGGTCTGTCAAGAAGTCTGTTTCTCTCGATTGTTCTATGTCTGTTTGCAATTTGTGTGTCATCACCGGCAGAGACAAACAGTGAGATTCTGTTTTCAGGATTCAGGCTTGACCAGATATCATTGAAAAGATCGAAATCTGGAAGCTTGACTGTTACAGGGTCTCCAATAAAGGATTCTGCAGAGCCATCTCCAGTATATGTGTGGATTATTCTTCCAAAGCCATTAAATGGATTGTATTTCCAGATTATCTTCTCGTTCTTATCATTCTTCTTTCTGACAATCGAAAGGGAATAATCACTACTTTTTGGGTCGAGGATGGCTGAGATTCTTGGAGTTGAATAAGTGTCCTCTTCAGGTGAGAGCTTGATGATGGCCTCTCCTAGATCTTTTCCTTCCTTGAGAGCCTTTGCGATCTCAATGCTATGGTCTCCGTTTGCAATTACCCATTTACCATTTGAAAATAGGATTGCATCGTAGAGTGTCCACTTTGTATCTCCAGCTACTTCTTTTCTGAAGAGCTTTGTTCTTATGCGTCCCTCTTCAAATGCAAGTATTCGGTTCTGGGAATTGCTACTTCTTCCCATAAGTGCATATGCGATAACCTGTGTTCCGTCAGAGAGGTTTCCAATCAAAATTGTCCTTCCTGGATAGGAAAGAGATGAAAGATATTCTGAAATGCTTTTCACAACATGTCTCCTAGAATATATATCCTTCCTGTGATTATACTCATTTTCCCACTTTAATTTCCTCAATTATTTACAAATAAAAGAAAAATTTTTTTATGGGTTGACGTTTTTTTTCAAGTTGTGTATCTTCTCTAAAGTAATTCGACGCAGGGTAGAGCAGTTGGCAGCTCATCGGGCTCATAACCCGGGGGTCGTAGGTTCGAGTCCTACCCCTGCTATAGTGCAGAATACCAGAACATCAAGAGTGACCAAACGGCGCCTTGATGGCGAGCTTCTTCTGGTAGAGCAAGGCAATCCTCCATTCATGGCACTGGCCATGAAATAGGGTTGCCAATTTTTTTATATAAAGGGCAGAAAC
>JAFVDZ010000036.1 GCA_017478205.1 Spirochaetales bacterium
GTGAGAAATTTCAAAGAAATCTACCAAGAAAGTGGTCTGGCAGTCGATGAGCCTCACATAGCAATTGCAGTGCTGTTCGATAGCCCAAATGCAATAGTTTCAGAACTTGAGAAGTTTATCGAATACTTTGAAATGGAAGGAATAAAGGCATCCCTTTTCGATGTCAGAGAGCTATGGTGTGAAGATGGTATCCTTGTTGGACACAAGGCATTGAGTGGAAAAAGCAATGTGAAGATTGATGCTATCTGGCGCTTTTGTATCGTCGTCGACCTCATTGAACATTGGGCTGAAGTGCAAGGTTTTATAAGAGCACTTGAAGAGAAGAAAGTTGTCATGATCGGCTCATTTCTAACTCAGGCTGTACATGATAAACAGTTGTTTGCTCTTCTTCAGAAGGAGGAAGTTCTCAACCTCCTTTCTGCTAAGGAGAAGGACTTCATTCTTTCTCACATCCCTTACACTGCCTTTATTGACGAACTTGACAACTTATCACTCCAAAACAAGGACAGATGGATCTTGAAGCCAACAGATTGGTATGGAAGCCAGAAGGTCTATGCAGGTTTGGATATGAGTGAAAAAGAGTGGAATGATAGGATTGGCGAGTGCAGGAAAGAGAAGTGGCATTGGCTTTGCCAGGAGAGAGTAGAAAGATGCACGAAAAAGGCATTGCCACTTCATGGAAATGAAGATGAGTATACTTCTTCTTTTGTTGATGTTGGCAATATCCTTGGAATGTATATCTACTCTGGCACATTCAGTGGTATATATATAAGGCAAGGTACTGGATCTATAATTGGTACAGCCAAGGGAGAACTTGCTTCTCCTGTGCTATGGGTGGAAGAATGATAGAAGAAAGCAGAAAGTATATAGAAGTTCTAAGAAAGTATAATTTTGCAGCAAGTGAAAGAAGTAAGGCTTCAAATGCGATTGATAGTTCAGATATAAAGGCACATGGAAAGAGTATCCCTTTTTCCTATGTCCCTCTTTTTATCAACAATGATGATCTTGCATTCTTTCAAAAGAGTACAGATATCCTCTATTCGATTCTGAAGAAGGTCACGAAGCAGTATATCGAGAATCCTGAATACAGAAAGATCTTTGGGTTTTCCAAAAAGCTGGAAGAGTTGATACTGCTTCCTTGCAACTACAGTGAGATCATCCCGGTTGGAAGAAATGACTTCTTCTTCGACACTGAGACGAAAGCGTACTCATTTTGTGAATTCAACACTGATGGAACTGGTGGAATGAGCCGCGATAGGGAGATAACAAGAGAGATTCTTGAAACATTCCCAGATCAGGATTTCATAAAGAAAGAGGGCTTTCATGGCTTTGATACAATCGATAAGATTGCATCGAACCTTATAAGTGTCTATCGCTCATCTACAATTGCAATCAAAAAGCCTCTCTTTGCAATAGTTGACTGGAAAGAGGAGGGTGTCATGAGCGATTTCGATCGCTTCATCTCATCTTTCATCCGTCAGGGGGTCGAGTGTCGTTTTACCGATATGAGAGATCTTGTGTTTGATGGAAAGAATCTTGTCGACAAGAAAGATGGAAGAGTGATCAACGGAATCTATAGAAGGGCTGTTACGAGCGTAATCCTTTCAAGGCTTTCTGATTGCAAGGGTCTAATCGAGGCAGTCAGGAATAATGCTGTTGTCCTGATGGGGCACTTCAGGACATCCATAGTGCACTCAAAGATGATAAGTGTCGCACTCTGTGATCCTCAGACAGAGAAGTTCCTAAGTGAAGAAGAAAAGGAATATGTAAAGGCACACATTCCTTCTACATACCGTCTGAAGAGTGGATATTTCCCACAATCTGCACTTGAGAGCGCTATTGAAAACAAGGATGAGTGGATAATCAAGCCTGAAGATGATTTTGGTTCCCATGGAGTATTTTCGGGTCTGGATGCATCAAAAGAGGAGTGGGAGGAACTTCTCTCAAAGTCTATCGATAAGGGAAATATCCTCCAGCGCTTCTGCCCTCGTTATGATTTTGACCTTCTTTCACCTACTGCAAACAGCATAGAGCGCATTCCTCTGATGCTTGGCGCCTACACATCCTGTGGAAAGGTTGTAGGATTCTACAGCAGGGCTGGTAAGGCTGGAGTAATCGACTTTGACCATGGTGGCATCTGCGTAACAACGGTCAAAGTCAATTGATTATTCTACTGTAACACTCTTTGCAAGATTCCTTGGCTTATCTACATCAAGGCCCTTGCCTAGTGAAATGTAGTATCCCATGAGCTGTAGTGGTATGACTGCAAGGCTTGCAGAGAAGTGTTCGTCTATGTTCGGAATATAGACATTGAAGTTTGTTGTATCTTCAATATTGTAGTTTCCATAGGTTGTCACGCTAGCAAGGTATGCACCTCTACTCTTGACTTCAAGCATGTTGCTCAGTGTCTTCTCATAAAGTGATCTTTGAGTGAGGATACCAATTACCAGTGTTCCTTCTTCGATCAAAGAAATAGTTCCATGTTTTAGCTCTCCAGCTGCATATGCTTCACAATGGATATATGAAATTTCCTTGAGTTTCAGAGAGCCTTCCAATCCTATTGCATAGTCGATACCTCTACCGATATAGAAGACATCTCTTGCATTGGTCTGCTTGGATGCAAACCACTGGATTCTCTCTTTGTCCTTTATGATGATATCAATCTTTTCAGGGATGCTTTCAAGCTCCTCTATGAGGTACTTGTAGTATTTTGCGTCGATCTTTTGTCTGATGCGTGCAAATTCTGTTGCCAGAGCGTAGCAGCAGATAAGCTGTGCAGAGTATGCCTTTGTGGTTGCAACAGAAATTTCAGGTCCTGCAAGAGTGTAGAAGACCTTTTTTGCTTCTCTTGCGATAGAGGAACCAACAACGTTTACGATTGCAAGTGTTTCTACATTGTTTTCATTTGCAAGGCGTAGTGCAGCAAGGCTATCTGCTGTCTCTCCTGATTGGGAGATGACTATGACAAGTTCATTCTCATAGAAGATTGGCTTTCTATATCGATATTCAGATGCCAGCTCTACTCGTACAGGGATACCTGCAAGGTCTTCAAAGACATACTGTGCAACCATACCGACGTGCCATGCAGATCCACAGGCAACTATAGTGATTCCACTGAACTTCTTTATTTCCTCCTCGCTGAGGCCGACAGATGAAAGATCTATCTTTCCATTTTTGAGGACAGATGCAAGAGTTTCCTTTACAGCTTTTGGCTGCTCATGGATTTCTTTCATCATGAAGTGCTCAAAGCCACCTTTTTCTGCAGCCTCTGCATCCCACGTGATCCTGACTGTCTCTTTCTTCACTTCATCACCATTGAGGTTGTAGAAGTGGACTTCACCTGGCTTTACACAGGCAAACTCGAGGTTGTCGATGTAATAGACATCTCTTGTGTGCTTAAGTATTGCAGGTACATCAGATGCAATGAAGGATTCTCCATTTGCAATGCCTATGATCATAGGGCTCTCTTTCCTGGCAACCCAGATTTCATCTGGATATTCCTGGAACATGAGCTCTAGTGCGTAGGAGCCGCGAATTCTTACCATTGCCTTTGCAATCGCATCTATTGGGCCGATACCATATTTCTTGTAGTAGTAGTCAACAAGTTTGACTGCAACCTCTGTATCTGTCTGGCTATAGAACTGATAGCTTTTCTTTATGAGCTTTTCCTTAAGCTCCTGATAGTTTTCAATGATTCCATTGTGAACGCCGACTACTTCAGACTCTACTGTTCCAGAGCCGGAATTGGTGCAATTTCCTGATACATGCGGATGTGCATTTATCTTGGATGGAGCACCATGGGTTGCCCATCTTGTGTGGCCGATACCAGTTGTTCCCTTGAGGGCATTGCCATTGTCGGTCATTTCTGCAAGTACTTTCAGGCGTCCGTTGGACTTTACGACTTCAGCCATCCTGTCCTTGTCCCTAACTGCAAGTCCTGCAGAATCATAACCTCTGTATTCTAGCTTTGAGAGACCTTCGAGAAGGATTGGTGCTGCCTGATGATGACCTGAAAAACCAACAATTCCGCACATATATTTATTACCCCTATGAATACCTGACAGTACTCTTCTATCTACACTATATTATGGATAATAATTTTAATTGCATTAAAGCACTTAAGACAATAGTTTGTGATTATTATTATTTCGTGAAACATTGTTTTATTGGGTGTTTCCATTCGCCTATATTCATGTAGGTCTATTGAAATATCTAGAGAAGAATTCTATATTTTCTAAAAGTTGCTAATTGAGGTAAAAAATGGAAGAAGTTAGAAAGAAAAGGATTCTCAGCGGTATCCAGCCAACTGGAACATTCACACTTGGAAATTACATTGGGGCTGTCAGAAACTGGGGCCAGCTTCAGGAGGATTATGAATGTGCCTACTTCATTGCAGATCTTCATTCTCTTACTGTTGCAATTGAGCCAGCAAAGCTAAGAAAGCAGACACTTGATGCCTTCGCTTTATTGCTCGCTTGCGGGATTGACCCAGAAAAGAGTCTGATCTTCATCCAGAGTACAGTAAATACACACGCTCAGCTTTCCTGGATTCTTTCCAATTCTGCAATGTTTGGAGACCTTTCCAGAATGACTCAATTCAAGGATAAGTCCCAGCGTCATGCTGATAATGTAAATGCAGGACTTTTTACATATCCAGTCCTTATGGCAGCTGATATCCTCCTTTATCAGGCAGATCTGGTTCCAACAGGAGCTGACCAGAAGCAGCACCTTGAATTCACAAGAGATCTTGCTACACGCTTCAATTCCCGTTATGGTGAAACTTTCAAAGTTCCAGAGCCATACATTGCTCCAGCTGGTGCAAAGGTAATGTCTCTTCAGGAGCCAACAAAGAAGATGAGCAAGTCTGATGAGAATGTAAATTCCTTCATCTCGATTCTCGATGACGAGGCTGTAATCATCAATAAGTTCAAGAGGGCAGTCACAGACAGTGAGAAGGAAATCGTCTTCAGAGAAGGTAAGGATGGAATTAACAACCTTATGACTATCTACTCTGTAATTACCAAAAAGAGCATTCCTGAAATCGAGAAGGAATTTGATGGTATGGGATATGGAGACTTCAAGCTTGCTGTTGGACAGGTTGTAGCTGACGAATTGAGACCAATAAGGGAAGAGTTCAAGAGACTTTCTGCTGATAAGGCATATCTTGAAGGTCTATATAAGAAGGGTGCCGAGATTGCTTATTCGATCTCATCTAGAACCCTTTCTAAAGCTAAGAGAAAGGTTGGCCTGATCTAAAAGGCAAAACTACCTATATGGCTCCAGGGATTAGAATCTTGGAGCCTTTTCTATTTACTCGATATTATTTCTTGTTCTCCTCTCATCTCTGCTAGAATAGATATATGGATTACAACGAAAAGGCTACAAGTACAAATGGAGATACCGGAAGAGGGAACGCTCTTAAGAGACTCAAGAACATAACCTGTCCGTATACTGGTATCAGGATGATTTCAGGCTCTGAGATGAATAGGATAGAGCAGAAACTCAAGGAGTTTCATAACATAAAGGAAAAGATCTTCTTCCTTTCAAGATATGCAAAGAACATGCAAGCTGTTGAGCATCGCATCTTTGACCAGATCACCTATTTCTTGGATTCGAATCCCAACAAGGGACTGCAGGACTTTTTCAATCTTGCATATGATTCCCATCTCAGGAAACTGAAGCTTGAAGAATTCAAGGTCATCGATAGAGTTGATACGAAGTCTGCATTGCTTTCAACTCCAACCCAGCTTGAACTCAGAAGAGAGACAACGAAGTGTAGAAGCCAGATTCTCGATAGCAACGCAGATGTCTTTTTCAAACGAAAGACATTCTTGAGTGCACTCGATGAGATAAAGCCACATAATCCATATGAAGAGAGAGTGCTTTCGGAAATAAAGAATCTTGCACTCTTTTTGCCAACTTCAGGTAGCAGTGAGAGTGCCTTCATCGTCAAATATTCAAGAAGGGATGAAGCTGATATCTTGAGAAGGATCATGATAGGCTCGGTTGCTACAATTGAGCATGTGAAGCCACATAGCCATGGAGGAAGAGATGTTATCTCAAACTTTCTGCTTGTTTCCAACAATGGCAACAAATATCGTGAGAATATTCCTCTTTCTGCATATATCGACCGTAACCCTGCAATCCCTGAATATTGTCAAATTCAGATGCTCGAGATAATAAGCAACATCGAAAAGGGTAATCTAAAAGGAAATGAGGCCTATCCTTATAAGATAAAGAAGACGCTCTTTGATGAATCTGAAGGAAGGATTCTCCTCGACCTCTCCTCATTCCACATCACACAAGAAAGGGCTCAAGATCTTGAAGAAGAAGCAATCAAGGCCAAAATGGGGAAGTGGTATGTGAAGATGGACGACTAGAAATCTCCTTTTCTAGATAGTCCATTATCAAGCTGACAATATAATCTTTCTCTTCTGGCGTGAGATTCCTATCCTTTGGAATCCCATGCCATTTTTCTATACAGCCTCTACAGCAGAAAGCTAGTGCATGCTGCGCTCTAAAGACAGGATGGCCCTTCATGGGAGTCTGCTTTCCATCCTTAGGATTGTTTGGAATAAGCTTTGTGTTGATGAAATCATAGGCATGGCGCTTTATTGTATCCATGCCTTTGTCATTTATGTATTCGATATCCTTATCAGATAGGTGGAAACGGGAACGGAATTTTGATTTTCCAAGTCTCTCCAGTATCTCTTCCTTACTCTTCATTGTCAGTAGTTGTGCTGAAGAAGTCATAGCCAAAGTGCTTGATTGAAAGCTCTGAAAGGATTCCCTTTCTTCTAAGCTTCAAGATTGCCTTGTTGACACTTCGTTTCAAGTCCTTTGAGCCTTCTCCCTTCTTTATCTGGAAGGAAAGTGCATCGCCAACATCCTTTGTTGCTGCAACTATCTTGAAAGGTGCATTTTTGTTCTCACTTAGATACTTTGTGACTGTTTCGATAGGGCAGATAGAGGCAGCAACAGTTCCATTTTCAACCAATGAGAACATCTCGCCTGCATCCTTTATACCGATGCAAAGTGCATTGTATCTATTTGCCAACTTGATATAAACAGGGTCGACAGGAGTTGCAACATAGTTGTCCCAGAGGTCGTTCGTGCTCGTAATTTCAGTATTGTCCTCTCTGACGACTACAGCACCCTTGACTGGGAAATACTTGTAGGTTGAGTCGAATGGGTTTTCCTGTCCCTCTGCGACATTGAAGTTACTATGAATGTTTATCGCCATATCATAGCTATCATCTTCGAGTCCTGCCCAGAGCTTGATGAAATCGACTTCTACAAATCTTGCGCTTGAGCCAAGCTCTTCAGCTATGTGCTTGGCAACTTCGATACTGTAGCCATTAAGGCGTTTCTTGGAGTCTCGATATGACCAAGGAAAGCTATCCTTTTCAACTGCAATTATGATTTCTCCTCTTCCCTGGATTTCAGAGAGGGAATCCAGTTCGATATCATTCTCTTTGAGAGGGGCTGCCATAAGAGAGGAAACTAGCAGCAATAAAAGCAATATGAAGGAAAATCTGAGCTGTCTCATATAGAATATTCTATATTGTTATGTCCCGTTTTTAGAAGAGTATCTATAGAGAAAAAAATAAAAGTTTTCTATTATCTGCATATGGAAAATCCGCAATCTGAGAAAAGAAGGCAAGCTCACTATGAGAGGATGACGAACACCCCTGTACATCGTCTTGTTTCAACTCTCGCCATCCCGACGATCATATCGATGCTTGTAACTTCAATATACAACACAGCTGACACCTTCTTTGTCTCCCAGCTTGGCACGAGCGCAGCCGGTGCTGTGGGAATAGTCTTTTCGATCATGGCAATTATTCAGGCACTCGGATTCACTTTGGGTCAGGGTGGTGGTGCCTTTGTCTCAAGGCTTTTAGGTGCAAGAAGAGTAGATGAAGCTATCGAGGCTGCATCCTCAGCCTTCTTTGCATCCCTCTTTATCGGTCTTCTCCTTGCTATCTTTGGCCTTACATTCACAGAGCCCTTGATGAAGGCACTTGGAGCTACTGAAACCATCTTGCCCTATGCAAATGCATATGGCCAATATATCTTCTTCGCAGCTCCCATAATGTGTGCTTCTCTTGTTCTGAACAATCTCTTGAGAAGTGAAGGCAAGGCGATGCTTGGCATGGTAGGAATTACAATAGGTGGTATTCTCAATATCTTCCTTGACCCAATCTTCATCTTCGTCCTCGATTTCAAGACAGCAGGAGCTGCTATGGCAACTGCAATAAGTCAGCTTGTCAGCTTTACTCTCCTCTTTGCTGTCTTTATTACAGGAAGAAGCAATGTGAGGATAAAGATCACAAAGGTTTCAAGAAGATTGTCTGTCTATACAACGATTGTCAAAAATGGTTTTCCTTCCTTTACAAGACAGGGACTTGCAACCGTTTCCTCTGTTGCTCTCAATGTGAGTGCTTCACGTTTTGGGGATAGTGCAATTGCTGCAATGAGTATCTCAGGAAGGATAAGTTTCCTTCTCTTTGCAGCATTGCTTGGCTTTGGACAGGGCTTTCAGCCTGTTGCAGGCTTCAACTGGGGAGCAAAGCGCTATGATAGAGTGAAGGAAGCAACAATCTTCACAGCACTCTCTGGCACCATCATAATTTCATCTCTCTCTTTGGTTTGCTTTATCTTTGCCAAAGATATCGTTAGATGCTTCAGACGTGATGATCTTGAAGTAATTTACATAGGTGCACTTGCACTTAGACTACAATGTGCAGCCTTTCCTGTCTGTGCGGTTTCTGTTATCACCAACATGGCATTGCAGGTTACAGGGCAATCACTCAAGGCATCCTTGACTGCTATGCTGAGACAGGGATTGTGCTTCTTGCCTTATATTATCATCCTTCCAAAAGTCATTGGCCTTTTGGGTGTAGAAATCTCACAGCCACTAGCTGATGTGACGACTTTCATCATTTCGGTAAACTTCTTCTTCTGGTTCCTGAGGGAGACAGACAGAAGGATTAAAGAGCAACGTTGAAGCCAACATAGCCAGGAGCTACTTCAAGTGCATCTAGCACCTTGTTGTTTGCTTTTGCTTTTAGACTGTGAAGCTTCGGGATGATATAGCCATAGAAACTTCCAATTGCAGCACCTGAGACGACATCTGTAAAGAAGTGCTTTCCTGCTGCAATTCTGAGTGCCCCAGTTACAGCTGCAAAGGAGTAGGATGCGATAGCAACCTGCTTGATATATTTGCTGTCTGGGTTGTATTTCATGTATGTGTAGCTTGTGAATGTAGCTCCTGCAAATGCCCAGGCTGTATGCAGTGAAGGGAAGGAGTGCCTTCTATCATTACCTGTATCTGATTTTGTGCTGTAGTACATATATGGTCTATTTCTATTTGTCATGTACTTGAGTGCATTGCATGTGAAAGATGTGTATGCAAGAGTCTCTGCATACATAACAGAAAATGTCTTCCAGTCATCTGCGTTGTCCTTTAGTAGGACCAAAGGAGAAAGACATGTCAGAAAAGCTGTCACATTACTTATTTCGTTTGGTACTTTCCTGTACCCATGTGCAAAGAATCTATCAAGTGCATTGATGTCGCTTTTATCTAATGTTGTACCATCCCAAGGATCGAAATTTGGTTTCAGGTTCCTGAAGATAAGATCCCCAGAGATTCCTATTGCGAGTGCAGCTACATCAAAGCGAGGAGAGAGTGAAAAGGGGCTTTCACTCTTCGCGTGAAGAGTGAAGACCATGATGAGAACAAGTAAGAAAGTGACAAATCTTTTCATCAGAACAATCCTGTTATAGCTCCATTTTCATTTACATCGATATTCTCGGCAGCTGGAATCTTGGGAAGTCCCGGCATCGTCATGATACTTCCCGAGACTGCTACTACGAAGCCAGCACCTGCACTGAGCCTGATCTCTCTGATGTGCATAGTGAAGTTCTCTGGAGCACCGAGAAGCTTTGCGTCATCCGAAAATGAGTATTGTGTCTTTGCAATACATACAGGGAGGTTTCCATAACCAAGCTTTGTTATGTTATTCAGCATCCGTGTTGCTTCAGCAGAGAATTCAACATTCTTTGCTCTGTATACCTTTGTGGACACCTTTATGATCTTGTCCTTGAGAGAATCTTCAAGTGAGTATGGGTGGAGTAGCTCCTTCTTTTCCATAAGAGACATCACCTTTCTTGCAAGAGCCTCTCCTCCCTTGCTACCTTCACTGAAGACAGTACTTACTTCCATAGAAACGGAGTGTCTTTCACACGCCTCTCTTACGATTTCAACTTCTTCAGAAGTGTCTGTTGGGAAACTGTTGAGAGCGACACATACCTTGAGTCCAAAGACAGATGTGAGGTTTTCGATGTGGCGTTCAAGGTTGCAGACACCCTTCTTGAGTGCATCTACATTTGGCTTTGCAAGATTGTCCTTATCTTCTCCGCCATTTAGCTTGAGTGCTCTTATTGTTGCAACAAGTACTACGATATCTGGGTCAAGATCTGCAACTCGACACTTGATATCCAAGAACTTTTCAGCACCGAGGTCTGCACCGAATCCCGCCTCTGTGACAACGACATCTGCAAGCTTAAGTCCAAGTTTGGTTGCAGCGACAGACGAGCAGCCATGTGCAATGTTGGCAAATGGGCCACCGTGCACAAGAGCAGGTGTGTGCTCGAGAGTCTGCACAAGGTTTGGCTTGATTGCATCCTTCAGTATTGCTGTCATGGCTCCATCAGCTTTGAGGTCGTGAGCGGTGACTGGCTTTCCGTCATATGTATATGCACAGATAATCCTTCCAAGTCTTGCTTTCAAATCTGCAAGATCCTTGGCAAGACAGAAGATTGCCATTACTTCACTTGCAACTGTGATATCAAA
>JAFVDZ010000037.1 GCA_017478205.1 Spirochaetales bacterium
CTCCGAGGCAGGTCGAGATGACATCTTCAAGGGCTCCAGGGTTGCCCTCGAAGAAGAAATTGAAGAAGATATCATCCATGAGGGTGAATTCTTCTACCTTTTTCTGGATCTTACGATCCGCTTCTAAATAAAAATTATTCATACCTTATCTAGTGAGAAAATTTGAATAATGTATTAAATTTTGAAAAAAAACCAATTTCATGAATTATTTTTTCTAATAGGGAAAGCTCCTTTTATACAATTTGCTTAATATCATGAGCATTTCAGACTGAATGCTTTTTTTCCTCTTAAACGTTTGATGACTATAGTTTTTAGAGAACCATTATATTAGTATTTATATAACGAACGGAGGATCAGATGGACCTTAGAAGTTATTTCAAAAAGATGCTAGAAGCTCTAGATAACGGAACAATTGAAAGAATTACAGTCACTAAAGGAGATAATGAAGGCCTCGAAATCCTCCTTGGAGATGACAATCTTATCGCTTCTTCAAAAGCTCTAGTAAGCGATGATATTTCATCATCCATTCATGAAACTATACAGGCAACTGCTCACATAGTCATGTTTGGCTCTGGCCATGTGGCCAAAGCTCTCTATGAGCTATGTGAGATACTAGGTCTCCCTACAACTATAATAGACCCAAGATCTGAGATGACAACAAAGCAGCGCTTTAGTAATGCTAAGCTCTATGTAACACCATATGACAAGATACCTAAGGAGGTTGCAAAAATCTTCAACCCCTACTTCTGCATCTTCACACACAAGCATGTAGGAGATCTTGAGGCACTTGAATATTGCCTTGAAAACAGACCTGCAGCTCAATATATCGGCATGATCGGTTCAAAGAACAAGATTGCACAAGTTTATGAACAAGCAATGGCCCACGGCTTTGAGAAGGAAGAGCTTGAAAAAGTCCATGCCCCTATCGGTCTCAAGATCGGAGGAGACAATCCACAAGAGATTGCAATCTCGATAATGGCTGAGATAATCAGCATATATTCAAGAAAGAAGCATACATCCTCAATCGACATCCCATTTTTGCAGATGCTGACAGAGCAAAGAGAGGGTGTACTTTGCAGGATAATCTCAAAATCAGGCTCAGGACCCCGAGCAGTTGGCTCCCAGATGCTTGTAACAAAAGATGGGATAAAGGGAACAATTGGTGGAGGTAGTCTTGAAACAAGCGTCATAGAAGATGCAAGGAAACTCACTGATGAGACTATGATCAAGCACTATGGGTTAAATGAGGCAGACCTTGGCATGGCCTGTGGTGGAGAAGTAGACATCCTCTTTACCAACTTGGGATAAAAAGAAACCACTCTGATAGGGAAAAGCCCGAAAACAGAGTGGTTCTATTTTTGTTATCTAGATAATTACTTTATCTTTCCAAGCGCCTTAAGTAGCTTTTCTGGAGTCATTGGCCAGCTTGTCAACCAGACGCCGCAGGCATCGTGAATTGCGATACCGATTGCAGGAGCAGCTCCATTACATGCGATCTCTGAGATTGACTTTGCACCATATGGACCATACTTGTCATCGACATCGACCAGGACAGACTTGAAGTCTTCAGGAGCTTCGTCGATCATAGGTGTTCCGTAATCAGCAAGGTTTGCATTGATACAATTGCCATCCTTATCGAGCACCATATTCTCATACATGGAGTGTCCGATCGACTTCATTGCAGCACCGTACATCTGACAAAGTGCAAGCTCTGGGTTTATCGGAGTTCCTGCATCCTGAAGTGCATAGAACTTCTGTACCTTCATCTCACCAGTTCTGACATTGACAGCAACCTGAGCAAAGTGTGCTCCATATGGAACTGAGGATGCCTTGGTAACAAAGGAGCCATGAGCTATGCACTGGCCTCTTCCTTCACCACTAATTGCACTGTGAGAAAGAGATGCATATGTAAGTGTCTTTCCTGTCTTCTTGGAGTAGACCTCTCCAGGAGATCTAAGAGAAAGGTCTTCTACATTCTCTTCCATCTGTAGAGCAGCCTCTTTCAAGATGAGATCCTTCAGCTTGTTTGCAGCATCAAGAGATGCGTTTCCACTGAAGAAGGTTCCAGAGGATGCATAAGAGCCAGTGTCGAATGCACAGGCATCAGTATCACCGGAAACGACAGTAATCTTATCCATTGGCAGCTTCAATACTTCAGAGCAGACCTTTGCTGAGATAGTATCAAGGCCTGTGCCGATATCAGCACCACCACTGTTGATAATGACTGTTCCATCAGTTTCTAGCTTTGCAATTGCTTCAGCGTGGTCAAGACCTGGAAGTCCAGAGCCCTGCATGATCATGGCAAAACCCTTACCGATCTTCCAATCTGGATCTCCAGAATCTTCTCTCTTGCCCCAGTTGATCATCTTGGCACCCTGCTCTATTGCCTTATCAAGGCCACAGGAGCCGACAGGAACGACGTTACCCGCACGACCTTCGCCAAGACCTGCAAGAATATCGAGTCTATAACCTTCATATACGTGGTTCTTCTCGACCAATGTCTTGTAATCAACACCTAGCTTTTCAGCAAGCTGTGCCATTACCATCATAAGACCGTAGGTTCCCTTTGGAGTTCCATAGCCCTGGTATGCACCAGCTGGTGGAGTATTGGTGTAGTAAATCTCAAGATCATACTTCATGTTATCAACGGCAAAGAGAGGAAGTGTTTTTGAACAGGAGTTCATAGGAACTGTGAGACAGTGGTTACCGTATGGACCAGTGTTTGCCTTTACTTCGAGGTAGATTGCAGTGATCTTACCATCCTTCTTTCCTGCCATCTTTACGTAGACACGCATTGGATGACGGGTAGAGTTGGCAATGAACTCTTCCTTTCTGGTATTTCTGTAGTAGACAGGCTTTCCTGTGATCCAGGTTGCATATGCAGTTACATCCTCAACGAGAATATCCTGCTTGGAACCATAACCACCACCTACTCTCTCCTTAACTACATGTATCTTGTTCTCTGGAATCTGACAGACCCATCCGACAATTCTTCTGACATGGTATGGAACCTGTGTAGATGCGTGTACGATGAGTCTTCCATTCTCGATACAGCAATAACAGACGTGTGGTTCAAGAGGAGTATGCTGGATCTGGCTTGTCTGATAGGTCCCCTCAACTACAGCATCTGCTTCAGCAAAGGCCTTTTCGACATCACCGATTTCTCCCTTGTTGGAAGCAGCGAGGTTACGGTGAGCATCTGCTCTGAGTGGGAACTGGTATACGACCTTTCCTTCCCTTTCATCCCCAGATTTCTTGTTATACTCATCCAAGTCATCTGGTGCTCCTGCTCTATATTCAACAGGACCATTGTGGACAATTGGCGCACCCTTTGCCATCGCTTCTTCAACTGTATATACAGCCCCAGTTGGCTCATATACAACCTTTATCAAAGATGCAGCCTTAGCTGCGATATCAGCATTTCGAGCAACGATACCGGCAACTCTATCACCAACATGCCTTACCTTCATATTGAAAAGTCTTCTATCATGTGGGCTTGGCTCAGGGTTTCCCTGACCTGCAGACATGTAGTAGACATCAGGACAGTTGAAGGCTGTGATAATCTTGGCAACACCATCTAGCTTCTCGGCTTCACTTGTATCGATCGACTTGATATATGCAGAAGCAAATGGAGAGCGGAGGATGTGAAGGCACCAAGCATCAGATGGAACCTTATCCTCTACGAAGACTCTTTCACCAGAAACAAGGGAAGCACCATCTATCTTATCAAATGGCTTACCTACGATATCGAGGTTTGGGCGGAAAGAAGGAGCAATTTCACTTCTGTATTCACCATAATCTCTAAGCTCAGTTGCAAGTTTGACAGCAAGATAATAGTGTTCATAGCCAGCATCACGAATGAAGATACCACTAAGAACTTCCTTTATCTCTTCTCTTGTTGGATTTGGTTTATGCTCCAAAAGCCAGGTGAGTATCAATGCAGCTGCTGGTGCATTGTATGCACTCTGGACAACACCAGAACTGACCATCGCTTTCTGGACATAATTGAGTTCACGTCCATTGAGGAGCGATTCAGCAGTCCTAATTTCAGCACCCTCTGCTTGATAGAACAATATCAGGTTCGAGTAGCGGAGCTTTCCGTTGAATATAATAGTATCAGAGCCAGCAAAGCCCTCTGCATCATCACTATCCCTTACACTGTTATAGCCATAAAGGAAGAGAACATCTCTGAGTCTTGCACATTCATCTGCACACAGTGTTACATTCTCACC
>JAFVDZ010000038.1 GCA_017478205.1 Spirochaetales bacterium
ATAGAACAAAACCCCCTGTTTTGTGTTAAAATATCCCATGTAAAATGATCCTCGCAGTTTCATTTTACACCTTATGCCCCGGGTTCGATTCCCCGGGCATGGGTTATTTTATAAAAATCTTGAAAATTTTGAGCATAAAATAAGGGTGTTCAGTAAATCCTTAATTTTTGGACTTTCTTAACACCCCCTTAGTTTGTAGATTCTAGAAATTACTTTCTAGTTACCTTGTCTCCATAGATTGTATTCCAGTCATCCTGCATGGAAACTGCAACCCAGCCATATTGCTTGCAGAGATTTGCCATCTTCTCAGCCTTTGCCTTGTCACCGTTCTCTCTTACTGTGTCATCACAGCAGAGCATGAATGCAAGGCTCTTGTGAGGGTTGTTTGTAATTGTGTACATTGCCATACTTGCATCCCCTGTACTGTTACCAAATGAAAGTACTGGCTGCTGGCCAATTTCCTGCATTATTACGATGACCTTATTGAGCTTGAGATTCTTTACGATGAAGTCCCCACCGAAGACCATCTTATCTGAATCCTTGAATGTGTAGTCGAGAGAATCTGTAGAGCCAAGACCTGTAGCAACGAGAGTCTCATCAGAGCCGATGATCTGGCTCTGTGGGATATTGAGTGTATCCCCGATAAGGCCTCTGACGATGAATCTATCTGTACCACTTACTACATAGACTCTGAACTGGTTTGCAAGAAGGAGATCTACGACCTGGCGCATTGGAAGATAGTAGCCTTCACCTCGGCTCATGCCATCAAAGCTGTCCATAGGAGTCTTCATGAACTTGGCGATGTAGTCGAAGAACTCCTGCATTGTGAAACCCTTGAATGCAGATGCAACAGCTCTACCATGCTCGAGAGGAAGCTCTGCAAATGAGGTTCCTTTCTCATTCTGTTCCTTGATCTTGTTTGCAACCTCAAGTTCTAATGCAGATGGTGTGTAATTTGGATCATCGAGAACTCTGTGCTTTAGAAGACAGTAGTCGAAGTAGTTAGGATCTGTTTCACAGAAAAGTGTTCCATCGAAGTCGAAGACAGCAACTCTATCCTTTACAGGAATAAAGGAAGCACTCTTTTCATCTGTGATTTCATTGAGGTAGTCAATGAGGGCATTGCGAGAGGCAGCATCTTCATCCCAATAGGATAGCATTGATGCAGCATCGACACTCTTTTCTTCAGCGCTTGTTGTACAGCTGATAGAAATAATAAGACAAATTGAAAGTATGGAAATAAAAATAAAATGTTTAAGTAGGTTTTTCATCTCTCTCTCCCTGCATTGAATTATAGATTTTGTTCATTTTCCTTCAAGATGATTTTGATGTTTTATGACCATAAGTTCTCACCTTTTTTTTCTGTATTGCGTGATTCTTGCAAAAGGTGTGAAAGATAGACGATCTCTCTTTAACAGTATCTGTAGATACAGATTCTTTTGCTTACTTCTTGTATTATTTGAATATAACTAATAGAGAGAGGTGACTCATGGAGATTACAAAGGATACAAAACTGATCGACATAATTAGTGTTTACCCATGGCTTAAAGATGAGCTTGTACGTGTCAATGAAGCCTTCAAGAGGCTCAATACTCCAATGGGTAAAATCATGATTGGGAAAGTGACAATCGATATGATGAGTAAAAGAACCAACATGGATATAGATGAACTCATAACAAAGCTTCATGAGTTGATTCATTCACATAAGTAAGGAGTAGCTGCATGAACGAAAAGGTTGGGAAAGTGTTCTCGATCAAGGATGATAACAGGCCATTACCTGGGTTGACGATATCAAAGGAAGTTTGTAAGGGGATGAGCTACTTCTCCCTTGCAAAGGATACTGATATCAGTGCAGAAAGCTTCCCTTACCACAAGCTGATAATCGTCTCTGATGGAAGAGTGGAGGTCTACTCTCCATCAGTTGAAAGTAAGTTTTTAGGTGTTGGGGATAGTATATTGACGCCGATAAATTTACCGGTTGGCATTAGAACAGACAGCGGTGCTGTCTATACAGAAATAGAGATCAGGGGGAACGATAATATGAATGAAAAGATCAAAGCAGGTGATGTTTTCTCTCTTTCAGAGCTTGTACCTTACCAGGAAGGTAAAATTGTCAATATGGACGTTGTCCACAATGAGACGATGAAGTTTGTTGTCATGGCTTTCGATGAAGGCACAGGCCTTTCTGAGCATTCTGCTCCAGGAGAAGCGTTGATATTTGCTCTCGATGGTGAAGGTATCATCGGATATGAAGGCTCTGAACACACTATCAAGGCAGGCGAGAACTTTCACTTTGCAAAGAACGGACTTCACTACGTCAAAGCGAAAAAGCGCTTCAAGATGGCTTTGCTGCTGATGCTGAAGTAAATTAGGAGGATTTTATGATAAAAGTCGCATTCTATGATGCGAAGGCCTATGATAAACCTTCGTTTGAAAGATATGGAGCACTTCACGATGTCTCTTTCCATTTCTTCGAAACTAAATTGAACGAGGACACTGTAGCTCTTGCCAAGGGCTCAGATGCTGTATGTGTGTTTGTTAATGATACAGTGAATGAGAAGGTCATCGATACCCTCCATAGCTTTGGTGTCAAGCTGATAGCTCTTCGCTCTGCAGGGTATAATAATGTTGATGTACGCTCTGCATTTGGAAAAGTACATGTCGTCCATGTCCCTTCATATTCTCCATATGCTGTTGCAGAGCATGCGATAGCATTGCTGCTTACTTCTATTCGCCGTATCCACAAAGCCTATAACCGCACAAGAGAGTTCAACTTCTCTTTAAATGGACTGACAGGTTTTGATCTGCACGGTAAGACAGTGGGTGTTGTAGGAACAGGCAAGATTGGTAGGATTTTCATAGACTTCTGCCGTGGCTTTGGCATGAGAGTCATCGCATACGATCGTTTCCCTGCAGAAGGTGAAGGTATCGAATATGTTTCTCAAGATGAACTGTTTGAAAAGAGCGACATCATCTCTCTCCATTGTCCTTTGACTGACGAAACTCATCATTTGATCGACAAGAGAGCTATCGAGAAGATGAAGAAGGGTGTTGTTATCATCAACACATCCAGAGGCGCTCTTATCGATGCTGAAGCCTTGCTTGAGGGGATTAAGGACCGCAAGATTGGTGCAGCTTGTCTAGATGTCTATGAGGAGGAGGCCGATATCTTCTTCGAGGACAGATCTGGTCATATCCTCAACGATGAATTGCTCTCTCGCTTGATCTCTATGCCTAATGTAATTATCACATCTCATCAGGCATTCTTGACTGAAGAAGCTCTCAACAACATCGCAGAGACAACTGTGAACAACATCAAGTCATGTTTTGAGAATGATGGCATCTGTGATAATGAACTTTGCTATCGCTGTGGAAAAATCGAGAAGTGCAGGAAAGATAGAAAAGATAAGTGTTTTTGAGGTTGTAGATATTCTCTCTATTATTTAAGAACTTGTCATGTTGCTTTTTTCAGATGACAAGTTCTTTTTTTGTTCTATTGGTGAGAGAATGAGAATGTCAAAACTCGGTTATGAACGTAATACTTGATGTTATTGAAAAGTGACTCATGATAAAAAGAGACCAAAAGCAATAGTTTTTTTCAATTGGCAAGATAATAACCTGTGGTAGAATTTATTTGTAGATTTTTCTGCCGCATCATTTTCTATAATTGATTGCGGTGAAAGGAGGAATAAATGAAAAAACTACTCAGTATCGTCTTGATTATGGCATTGGTCGCATCGTTTGCTTTTGCCAATGGTACAAAAGAAGACGCAGCAGCCACTTCTGGAAAGAAGTACTCTGGAAAGGTCATGATTTATTCTTCAATGCAGGAAGCACAGCTTCAGGCTGTTGAAGAAGCCTTTGAGAAGGCTTACCCAGGAATCGATCTCGAATACTATTTTGCTTCTGGTGGAAAGGTTCTCACAAAGATGACAACAGAGGCTCAGGGTGGTCAGATTGCAGCAGATGTAGTATGGCTTGGTGATCCGGTTGACTACGAAGGATTCAAGGCAAATGGATGGCTCGAGAAGTATTCATCTCCTGAAGAAAATCACATCGCTAAAGCATATATCGACTCTGATGGCTACTACACAGCTGGTAGACTTGTCACAATGGGTATCGCTTGGAACACAACAATGGTCAAGGACAGCGAGGCTCCAAAGACTTGGAACGAACTTCTTGATCCAAAGTGGAAGAACCAGATTATCATGACTGACCCAGACCAGGCTTCTACAACAAAGTACTGGATGGTTTCCATGATGCAGAGCAACAAGTATGGTGAGAAGTTCTTCAAGGCTCTCCATGACAACGGAACCAAGCTTGAGTCCGGTACAACTGCAACTCATAACAGAGTAGCTGATGGTTCCTACAAGATTGGTATCTGTCTCGACTATGTATCAGCAAACCTGATCGCTCAGGGTTCTCCAATCAACTTCCACTTCACAACTAGCGATGTCTGTACAATGACCAGCCCTGTTGCTCTTATCAAGGGAAGTTCCAATCAGGAAAATGGTAAGCACCTCATCGACTTCCTTCTCTCCAAGGAAGGACAGGAAGTTCTCGTTGCACAGAATCTCGTTTCCGTTAGAGACGACGTAGCTATGAAGGTTGATACATCTGCTATCGCAGCTATCAACATGCCAGTTGACTTCGTTGGTCTTGGCAAGAACATGAAGTCCTATCAGGCAACCTTCAACAAGATCTGGAATAAGTAAACGCCATTTTGGAAATTCGGAGACTCCTTTTGCGGGGTTTCCGAATTTTTTATATCTAACGCAATTCAGTTAAGGAAATGACATGGCAGAAGTAAAATTCGAACATATTACCGCCTCTTACGGTAAGAAGACGATCCTTAAGGATTTCTCTCTTACTGTAAACAGCAACGAGATCCTTTGCCTTGTAGGTCCCTCCGGATGTGGTAAGACCACGTTGGTTCGCTGTCTTTTAGGCTTGATGAAGCCAGAAACTGGTACCATTACGGTGGGAGATAGGGTGCTCTTTGATGCAAAGAAGAAGATTAACATTCCTGCAGAGAAGAGAAATATCGGTATTGTTTTCCAGGACTATGCAGTCTGGCCACATATGACTGTTTTGGAAAATGTATCTTACCCACTCAAGAAGAGACACATCCCAAAGGACGAAATTAGAAGTAGGGCAATGAAGGCTCTCGAGCTCGTTCACATGGAGAGCTACGCAAATCACTTGCCGATGCAGCTATCTGGCGGACAGCAACAGCGTGTTGCAATCGCACGTGCTCTTGTTGTGGACTCTGAAATCCTCGTTATGGATGAACCGATTACTAATCTTGATGCAAAACTCAGAGAAGAGATGCTGCTTGAGATAAGAATGGTCCAGAGTCGTCTGAAGTCGACAGTCCTCTATATCACACATGACCAGCAGAGTGCTCTTCAGCTCTGTGACAAGATGGCAATCATGGAGCTTGATGGCTCATTGTGCCAGTACGGCAACGATGAGGATATCATCCTAAGCCCAACTAACCGCTTCACTTTTGAGTTCATCGGTGTCTCTAACATGATTCCTGTCTCACTCCAGAAAGATAGAATCTGTCTGGACTGCGGTGTCTCAGATTCACTTGATGTCGAGATTCCTGAGGGATTGGATTTCAGTAAACCAGTTGAAATGGGTGTGCGTATGAACGACGTTGTATTTGACAATAACTCATCGATCAAAGCAAAGGTCACAAGCAAGGTTTTTCTTGGAAGCGAATACGACTACTTCCTCCAGCTTGGAAACAAAGAGATACGTGTGCAGCAGAGTATGCTGGATGCAAAGCTCAATGGTGTTCCAGAGAATGGGGCAATGATCGGAATACGTTTTGTTAACCCTCGATTCTACCCTGCAAAGGAGGTATCTAGTGAAGCTATTTAATAAAGACGACAGTATGGCGGTATTAGATGGAAAAAAGAGGTTCAACCTCGATAAGGCCCTGACAATTACCACCTTCATTCTGCTTCTGATCATCGTCATCATCCCTGTCTTCATGATTATCTTCAACACCTTCTTCGTTAAGGCAACGACAGGGCATTGGGCTTTCGATGTCAGTATGTTCAAGACCCAGCTTTCAGAGCCAAAGAACCTTTCGGCAATGTGGAATACTGTCAAGATTGCTATCTTGACTACCATCGTCGGTACAATCGCTGGTGTCTTCTATGCCTGGTTGCTCGGCCGTTCTGATATCCCGGCAAAAGGGCTGATGAAAGCATTGTTCAACATCCCATACATGTTCCCTCCATTTTTGGGTGCTATGGCGTGGGATATGCTCCTGAATGGTAGAGGAGGATACTTCAACAAGTTCCTGATGAGAGTGTTCCAGCTGGAAAGTGCTCCAATCAACATCAATTCAATTTGGGGAATTGTATTTGTCGAGGTTTCCTACTACTTCCCATTTGTATTCATGCAGGTTGTAGCAGCTCTTGAGAAGATGGACCCTACATTGGAGGAGTGTGCTCGTATCGCAGGTGCAAAGCAGAGTACAGTTATCTGGAGAATTACTCTTCCTCTGACAAAGCCTGCAATCAGTGCTGGTGCTCTTCTGATTCTTACCACATCTCTTGCTCACTTCGGAGTTCCATCAATTATCGGCTACTCTCAGGGAATTTACACACTGCCGACAAGAATCTATGCCGTTATCTACAATGCGGGTGGTTCTTTTGAAGGCATTAGACAGGGTGCTTCACTCTCTGTATTGCTGGTAGCTGTTGTATCTCTTGCTCTCATTATACAGAACAAGATTCTCTCTTCAGGAAGTTTCGATATCATCAAGGGAAAGAGTACGAGACCTACTTTGATCAAGCTTCGTGGTGCTAAATATCCTCTGCTAGTTATCTGTATCGTCACCCTTATCATCATCGTTGTCGTTCCTCTTGTGATGATCGTTCTTGTTTCGTTCCTAAAGGCATATGGACTTCCTCTCAAACTTGAGAACTTCACATTTGCTCAGTACAAGAGAGTCTTCAAGGGTGGTGGTACTATCGATTCCATCAAGAACTCGCTCTTTGCTTCCATCACAGCAGGTGTTGTCTGTATGTTGCTCGGTACTCTCGTTGCTTACGTTGTTCAGAAGATCAAGCCGAAGAACAAGGGAGCTTTGGAATTCATGTCTATGCTTCCATATGCCATCCCAGGTACCGTTCTTTCCATCGGTGTCATCTTGGCATGGCAGGGTGCAGTATTCGGTATCAACCTGTACAACACAATCTGGATTATCATTGTTGCATATCTTGCTCGCTACCTCAGCTTCTCGATGAAGACTTCATCAGCTGCATTGCTGCAGGTCTCAAGTTCGCTTGAAGAAGCTGCTAGAGCATGTGGCGCATCTCACACTGAAAGCCTTGCTGATATCACACTGCCACTCATTAGACCTGCAATGGTATCAGGCTTCTTCCTCATCTTCCTACCTGCAATGAGAGAGGTAACAACCTCCATCTTGCTGTATGGACCTAAGACGAGAACTCTCGGTGTCCAGATTTACGGCTTGCGTGATGCTGGTATGATTCCTCAGGCTGCTGCACTTGCTACTGTAGCTATCGGTATCATTATCGTGCTCAACACGCTCGTCAACTACATTGTCAAAGACAGAAAGGGAGTATGATATGGCAGACCAGATTATTTTGAGAAACGTCACCAAAATCTTCACGACCAAGACACTCGGTGATATAACTGCTGTTGACAACTTCAACATAAATGTCCATGAGGGAGAGTGTTTTTCCTTCCTCGGTCCTTCTGGCTGTGGAAAGTCCACGACACTGAGAATGATTGCTGGTTTTGAAGATCTCACTGCTGGTGAAATCGAGCTCTGTGGAAAGTTAGTATCCTCAAGTGAGAAGAAGCTCTACGTCCCACCTGAAGAAAGAGGACTTGGCATGGTATTCCAGGCATTTGCTGTCTGGCCACACATGACTGTCTTCGATAATGTTGCCTTCCCTCTGGCTATCAAGAAGGTGAACAAGGTGGATATCAAAAAGAGGGTTGCAGAGGCTTTGAAGCATACCAGCCTTTCAGGGTTGGAAGATGTATACCCTGGAGAGCTTTCAGGTGGCCAGCAGCAGCGAATCGCATTGGCCAGAGCTATCGTCACAAATCCAAAGGTCATGCTACTTGATGAGCCGCTTTCGAACCTCGACCCAAAGCTTCGTGAAACGATGAGATTCGAGATCAAGTCACTTCAGAAGAAGTTTGGGTTCACGATCATCTTTGTTACTCACGACCAGAGTGAAGCTATGGCGATCAGCGACAGGATGATGGTATGTGATATGGGTAAAATCATGCAGATCGATACCCCAGAGAATCTCTATAACCATCCAAACAGCCGTTTCGTTCACAACTTCCTCGGTGAAAGTACATTCATCAAGGTTGAAGTGAAGGGCGGAAAGGTCTATCCAGAGGGTTCTAATCAAGCACTGGATATCGAGATTCCTAAGGGGGTGCAGGGCAAGATGGTCATCGCAACCCGACCAAACGAGATTGAGTTGACAACGCCTTCAGCCGGTGGCTTCAAAACCCACATCGAGAAGCGTATCTTCTTAACTGATAGGACGGAGTATCTTGTACCTGTAGGAAACCAGATGGTAAAGATCCAGACACCTCATAGAGTCCGCTATAATGCGCAGGATGAGTGCTATGTAAAGTTCATCATGCCAATCTGGTATCCTGAGGATGATGAGAAGACAGAAGCTGAGAGAAACAAGAGACAGCTTATCTGATTTATTTCTTATTGAATAAGGTGTGGAGCGGAAGTCTTTCTGCTCCACATCTTTATATTGAATGGAGAAGTTGAGATGGATATTCGAATCCTAGGACAGCTTGAAGGGGCCTCTCGTGCAGAGGGATTGACTGTTATCATAGATGTATTTAGAGCTTTCACTGTGGAGTGTTTTGTTTCTGAGCGGGGTGCTGAGAGAATCATTCCTATGGCTAAGGCAGAGGATTGCCTTAGACTAAAGGCCCAGCATCCCGAATACTATCTGATCGGAGAGAGAGGTGGTGTCAAACTTGAGGGCTTTGACAGTGGAAACAGCCCTTCCTATTTGACTACAGCTGTAGATTTGAGAGGTAAGACAGTAGTTCATAGCACTAGTGCTGGCACTCAGGGAATCGTACAAGCTGCAAGTAAAGCAGATGAAGTGCTGACAGGAAGTCTTGTCAACGCTTCTGCCATAGTTCGATATATCCAAAGTAGAAAGCCTGCTATCGTGACGCTAGTTTCTATGGGCTTGAATGGAAATGAAGAATCTGCAGAAGACACTCTCTGTGCAAGATACATCAAGGCAAAACTTCTAGGAGAGGATATTTCTATACATGATGAGATTGCAAAGTTAAAGAGTAGTGCAGGAAGCAAATTTTTTGACAGGGAAAGACAGAAATCTTTCCCAGAACCAGATTTCTTTATGTGTCTGGTCCCCGATGTCTTTGACTTCGTCCTGAGGGCTGATACTACGAAAGATCCAATTGAAATGCAGAGAATCGATATTTGATTGAGGTTATAAACACTTGATTTTGGAGCACTGAACTATTGATTGCCGATATAACAAAAAAGGATATGTTTTGTAATTTCAATTCTTTTTTAAATGTGCTACACCAAGGGAATGAAAAAACTTGTTCTGTTTGTGGTCGTTATATCGATTATCTTATCGTCTGTCCTTGCCAAGTCTAGTGTTGTCCTCGTTGGTGGTTGGCAGATTACTGGGCACGACAACTGGGAAGGACTTGGTGGCAGTGGCTTGAAAAAAGATCTATATCGCTATCCTATAGCAATCCCAAGTTATATCAATGAAAAGACAGAGAAAAAGGATGATGTAGGATATACAAGTAGCCTGACAATCTCTCCTTTGATGATTGGAAAGAGACTTGAAAGGTCTTCTGAAAAGCTTAAGCTCTCGATTGCTGGAGATGTTACTTTCAGAAGTGTTAGTGCAACAGGGCATGCTGTTTATAACTTCATTCCTCTCATCTCTCTTGATTTGTCCATGAAGCTTGCAACAGGCTGGAATCTCTCCTATGGAGATGATGATATTTATGGTCTTGCAGAGTATGACCCAAATAAAGGTAAGTATAGTAAGTTCGATTCCTTTTCCCAGCTTGGATACGATTTTGGTGCAATGCTCAAATTTACACTTCCATATCCACTCCCGATTCCTCGCTTCATTGCATCCACAAGCTTCCTCCTACATTATGTTGGACTTACTGGAGTTGATGATGGCACCTTCTTCATCGGTCCTGTCGAGGGTCCTGTTAATGGCCTGAAGTATATATGGGAGACCAGCTTTGTCTATATTCCTCAACATGATTTTATCAAGATGATTTCACTTTCGAGTAAGGTTGAAGGTTACACAGATGACAAGTATTTCGATGATGAATACAGTGCCTACGATGGTGACTTTGCAAAAATAACCATCACACCTGCAATAATGGTTGAAAAGGGTAGACATAGATTCATGCTCTCTTCTCCGATAGTGTCACCTCGTGTCTTTACAACCAGTTGGGATGATATAGATGAGATACCTTTGCTTACGAGAGAGAGTGGCAGAAGCTTCCATTGGAGTGGTCTACAATTCATGTATTCATTAGGTTTCTGATATTGAAATGAAAAAGAGCTTTCTTTATTCAGATTCAACTAAATGTGATTCTTGAATACAAGATCAGCTCTGATTTTGCAGACTATATTTAAAGCCATCCTAATCCTCCTGTTGGGAATATGACATTTCCAATTTATGAGGATTCAAGATGGCTTTTTTTCATGCCTGATGGCATCTTATATCAGTTGCTCAGGAAGTATTTTACACCCTGAACAAGCTCTGCTGGCATGCCGTTCGATATAAGGTAGTTCTCTGCACCTGCGGCAAGATCTGCCTCTCTCAGGTCTGTATTGTTATCGACACCTGCAATTTTTCTGAGCATTGCATCTATGTTGTTCTTCACAATAATGTCATACCTTTCTGGAGAGTTCTCTTTTGTTATTCCGTAGTAGTTTTCATATGACTTCATGTAGTCTTCTACGATCTCATCATAACTTGCTCCCATCAAGGCCTCTACCAGAGCAGAAACAAATCCTGCACGGTCCTTGCCTTCTGTGCAATGGATGAGCACAGGCCCCTGTTTTCCTGGAAGTTGCACAAGATGCGAAACAAGCTTTTTTGCAAAGCTTTGTGATGCAAAGTCAACTGACATTGCACATAGTATTACTGAATCTTGTCTGTATAGCCCTTCGGCATATGGAGAATTGAAATCTTCCTTTGTAAGATAAGATTCAAAATCTTCCTTATTGTCTGCAAGATTGATGATTGTCTTTATGCCAACTTTGCTTGCAAACATATCAGCATATGAGGCTCTGTTGTATTGGTTATCAACAGGACTTGCAGACCTGTAAAGCTTTCCTTCTGCAATGTTTCCTGCATTTATTTCTCTGAAATTGGCAAAGATTTCATCTGTCTTATAGTCGTCACGATTCTTTGTATATACAAGAGAGTTGAGGATCTGGGTTTCGAGAGCTTGTCCTGCACTGTTCAATTTGATTCTGACTTTGCTTCCAGGTCTTACGTTTGCAACCTCATTGAGCTTGCCATAGTTTATACAGACGGCAATATTCTCATGCCCTGGATAGGCTCTTAGAAGCGGTTGCCCTCTGTCAACGTAGTAGCCGTTGAAGAATGGAATTCCTGTAAGTTTATATCCGTTGTCAAACACGACATCAACAGTGTCTCCCAGTTCATAGCCGGCTTTATGGAAATCATCAATCGTGATGTCAAGAAGTGCATGACCGTACTTTTCGATCTCCTTGACCTGTCCCCTGACTTCTTGTCTTCCGTCTTTAACTTCTCTAGCAGATTGAGCACCAATGCTGAAGATAGCCAAAGCAATAACAAGAAGCAGCAATAATGCTCTTTTCTTCATGTTAAATACCCCCGTATTTATATCTAATATATAGCATTATATTACTGCTGAGGTTTCTGCAAGTCTTTCTTTTGTTGTGTATTTAGAATGTAAGCTCTATTCTCCTGAGAGTTTTCTGATCTAAGAACTATTAATAGTCTTGGTGATTGCAGAGTGCTTTTTCTTTTTGTTTGGCAAAGAAAACTTTGGATTAGTAGTAGATAAAGCAGTAAAAAGAAAGATATAGCACAAAAATGTCGGTTTAAAAAGTGTACATGTGCGCATAATCAAAAAATAGAGGTGAATTATATTGCGCATAGTCAAAATAAGCGATAAAATATGCGCATAATCAAAGATTGGATAGATTCTAAATGTCCGTATTGTCATAATGACATGATTGAAACCGTAATTATGGGTATCAAGGAGATTTGTCATGATTTTAAAAAGGAAAATCTATAGCAAATTGCTGAATTGGAAAAATGAATGTCGGGGAACAAAAGCGATAATGGTGGAAGGTGCTAGACGTATTGGCAAATCCACAATCGTAGAGGAATTTGCCAAGCAGGAATATGAATCATATATTTTTATTGATTTTGCAAAAAAAGATAAGGTTGTAGAAGGATATTTCAATCAATACCTTAATAAGCTGGATGATTTGTTCATGCTACTGAGCACTTATTATGGAGTCAATCTTGTTTTAAGAAAGTCTGTGCTGATTTTTGATGAAGTGCAGATGTTTCCGCAGGCTAGGGCAGCAATAAAGTATCTTGTTGCAGATGGAAGATACGATTATATAGAGACCGGATCGTTGATATCAATCAAGGAAAATGTAAAGGATATCGTAATTCCTTCTGAGGAGAGGAGTATTACGATGTATCCGCTTGATTTCGAGGAGTTTGTTTGGGCACTTGGAGAAGAGCAACTAATAAATTATATAAGGAGCTGTTTTAAAAAGAGAGAACCTTTGGAAAGAGGGATGCATGACAAAGCAATGATGCTGTTTAAACAGTACATGCTGGTTGGAGGGATGCCCAAACCAGTTATTCTTTATATCGAAAATGAGAAAAACTTTAATTTTGTAGATGCTGAAAAGCGAGATATCTTGAAGTTGTATCGTAATGACATTATGAAGATCAAGGCTCAGTATC
>JAFVDZ010000039.1 GCA_017478205.1 Spirochaetales bacterium
CCCCATCTTTCAGATGCTTCTTTTGTTGTCATAGGCATAATCCTCCGCTTATCGGAATAATACCATGGCTATCGGAATAATACAACTCAAAATAACGGAACTATATTGCGTCTTTAGAACAGGAATCAGGTGAAACTACGAGACATCAGAACCACCGTCTCAACGGTAGTTAAATAACGTAGGTCAGATTGAAATCACTCAATTATTCAACTTCAATCAGAACTTCCCATCTACCATTACGTTTGCCGTTTTCCCTTTGGATAAGACCCTTTTTTGCATCTGCCCGTTGAAAAATCACCTCTGCAGCAGTATGGCCATGAGCTGTCCAATGCATTTTGTAAGATAACTGTTCGGCAGTTTAGAACTCAAGACACTTCCAAAAGGTTTTCCTTTAGTTGATTCAAAGCTTCTCCACATCAAGATCAACGCTGACATGGCTGGAGGTTTTTGCCCCACGTAAAAGAATTACCGCCTCATCGGTAGACAAATAAGTTGTAATTCTAGCTATCTGCCGTCAATCCAATTCGGTAGTTTGTAAATATTTTGTTCGGTAGTTGTGTGCGGATAGAAATCAATATAGTATCGAAGACAATTTGCAGTATATTGTATTGCTTTATATGTATATATGCATTACAATATAGCAAAGGAGATTTGAAATGCAGGCAGATTCAACAAGTGTAACGGTAAGACTCAACAGGGATGTCAAGAATCAGGCCCAGAAGATTTACTCTGAGCTCGGTGTTGATATGACCACGGCCATCAATGTATTCCTCCGCCAGTCAATAAGGAGCAACGGCTTCCCTTTTGAAGTGAATCTGAATATTCCAAACAATGTGACGCTTGCAGCCATGAGAGCAACCCTGAACAATGAGGACATGCATGGACCTTTCAATTCGGTCGAGGCTCTCATGGAGGATCTCAATGCTGACGATTAAGTATCAGGGACAGTTCAAAAAGGATTACAAACTCGCCGTCAAACGTGGCTGCAACATCCCGGAACTTGAAAAAGTTATCAGTATACTCGCCGAAGAGAAAGTTCTTCCGGAGAAATACCGGGATCATGCACTTGCTACTTCCAGAGATTACAAAGGGATGCGAGAATGCCATATTGAGCCAGACTGGCTGTTAATTTACCAAATTGTCAGGAACGAACTGATCCTCAATTTGGTAAGAACAGGTTCACACAGCGACCTTTTCTGACATATATGCCTATAATTCTAGCATAACAAATTGAAGCTTAAACAAACAGGAATCATTTTGTTCAGGTTAATAGCCGCCACTCTTCCAATTTTCATGAAATCAACTGCGTCTGAAAAGTCAAAGGAACAAAGTAATGGAAACTATTAACGACCAAAACAATTTCTATGTATTTTCTTGTTTTGGGATTTTACATACTTAGAATCAATAACATACAAGCAAAGGTTATCAATTTATGATTAAAAAATCCAATTCTATAGTAAGTTTCTTTATCGATCACCTTATAATTCATACTGCGTCAGCCTCCGAAAGAATGATCCGTTATTCCCTTTAATATATGGCCGCCTGTTGGTGTCGGCAATGTGGGAGCCTCTTTTTCCGACATCCAAACCGGCCACTCAACCCTCCGGCAAAATACCTTTGATATATTCTGTCGGAGCGATTTTTGCGGTCATTTTCGCTTCTCGCCTCTGATGGTCAAATACCAGAAAAGCCCGTAAAATCAAGCACTTTTTCAGACCTTATCGCTCAACCCGTGACATCAATACTACCGTCTCCACATGCTCTGTTCTAGGGAACATATCTACAGGCTGAGAGCCATATACCCTATAAGGACCAAACTTCTCAAGATAGAGAAGATCTCTTCTTTGTGTCTCTGGATTGCAACTTACATAAACAATTGTATCAGGGCCCAGCTTGATCAAGGAAGAAAGGAAGCGTTCATCTGAGCCAGAACGAGGAGGATCCATGAAGACAACATCGAAATGCTCCTTTCTCTTTGCCATCTCCTTCATGAAAACAGAGCAATCAGCTTCGATGAATTGAGCATTATCAATATTGTTTCTTTCTGCATTTATCTTTGCATCTTTTACAGCAGCTTTATTTAATTCGACCCCAATTACTTCTTTGGCCTTTCTAGAAGCAACAAGGCCAATAGTCCCTGTTCCACAGTAGACATCGAGGACTCTTTCCCTGCCCGTCAGACGAGCCATCTTGATGGCTACATCATAGAGTGTTTCAGTCTGTACTGCATTGATCTGGTAGAATGAAGCAGGAGAGATTCTGAACTTAAGTCCACAGAGCTCATCCTCTATATATCCCCTACCATAAAGCGTCTCTATCCTGCTTTCATTTAGGACCATCGAAGTCTCGTCTCCATTCACCTGATAAGAGACAGTAGTTATTTCAGGATGCTTCCCAACAAGATCACTCACAAACTCCTTCTTGCGCTTGAAGTACTTGTTACCAAAGACGAGTACACAGAGTATTTCACCACTTTTATGGCCTTTTCGGAGAAGTACGTGCCTAAGATCACCTTCAAAAGTGTCTTCATTATATGGCTTCATGTTAAAGCTTTTCATGAGCTTCCTGATTGTAGAAAGAATCTTTTCAGCTCCTTCAAATTCGAGCGCACAGTCCTTGACTGCAGTAAGGTGATGAGAACCCTTTTTATATAGACCTGATATGATGTTTCCCTTCATATCATAGCCAAAGACAGCTTGGACCTTATCGCGGTAGCGACAAGGTCTCTTCATTCCCATGATGGGAGCAACAGGTCCAAAAGAAGCAAGCTGACGCTTTGCAAGATACATCTTCTCATAAAGTTCTTCCTCATATGGAAGATCTGCATAGTCACACCCACCGCAGCGGTAGGCTATAGGACAGAATTGCTTTTCTCTCATAGCCTTTTGATCAGATTGCATCGAGTGCAATCTGCATCATCTTTGTGAAGGCCTTTTCTCTCTCTTCTGCGCTGCATGCTTTTTCGTCGTTGATCATATCACTTACAGTGAGGATTCCAAGAGTCTCAACATCGAATCGGGAACCGAGAGTGAAAAGCTCAGCACATTCCATCTCGACACAAGGGATGCCATACCTGAGCAAAAGTTCATACTTCTGCTCTGCAAGATCATCATAGAACTGGTCAGAAGAAAAGGTTGTACAGATTCTTACTGGGTAATCGAGATGATTTGCAGCTGTAACTGCATCTTTTATAAGGTTGAAGCTGGCGATAGCAGGGAAAGAGATACCATACTGTCCAAGTCGAGAACGGCTCATTCCACTGTCTGTAGCTGCAGCCTGTGCAATTACGATATCCTTAAGTCTCAGTTCTGGGTCAACAGAACCACAGGTGCCTACACGTATGAGTCTTCTAGCGCCATAGAATTGAATCAATTCGTTGACATAGATAGAGATAGAAGGTGCGCCCATCCCGGTGCCCTGTACACTGACAGTCTTACCTTTGTAATTGCCAGTGAAGCCTAACATGTTTCTTACGCTAGTGTAGCACTGTACATCCTCAAGGAATGTCTCTGCTATGAACTTTGCCCTAAGAGGATCGCCCGGAAGCAGAACACGTTCTGCTATCTCGCCTGGTTTTGCTGATATGTGAGTACTCATTGATGCCCCCTTTAATACTCCCTCTCAACAGAGTCTATACCGTTCTCTTCGAGAAGCTTTCTTAGAGAACTTTCATTCTCAAGATAATAGAGTTCTCTGTCCTTGCCTGTTTCTGTATTCCGTGCCAGGAGAGATATATCTCCCTTGCAGATAGAAACATGTGCGACCAGCTTTTCACACTCCTTCAAAGACAGAACATTCTTCTTTCTTCTCGTCCAGAACATTCCTCAATTTTAGCACTGCTTGTAAAAATGATACATATAAAGTTTAAAAAGAGTTATATTTTCCATAATTGGAGATAAATGTGTCTGAGTTGGTATTCACACTTGAAATGATAGGAACAATTGCATTTGCAATTTCTGGTGCCCTCACAGGCATCAGAAAAAAGATGGATCTCCTAGGTGTAATAATCCTAGGCTGCGTCACTGCAGTAGGTGGAGGAATTATGAGAGATATCCTACTTGGGATATTTCCACCAAAAGCTTTCATCAACAGTATTTATATACTTGTAAGCACTCTTGTCTCCTTAGTTATATTCTTCTTCATCTACCTGCACATAAAAGGCTATAGACATATTTCAGAAGCTCGTTTTACACACATGGTAACAGCTGCCGATGCAATAGGACTTGGAATCTTTACAGTAGTTGGTGTAAGGACTGTTTACGATGCAGGACTTTCAGTAAACCTCTTGGTAACAGTATTTCTTGGTACCATGACTGGTGTCGGTGGTGGCTTGATCAGAGACATCCTTGCAGGTGACCGCCCTTATATCTTTGTAAAACATATCTATGCCTCCGCATCCATACTCGGGGCTGTGACATGCTCACTTTTATGGAACAGCACAAGCCCTGCAGTAGCAATGATTCTTGGCTTTGTTGTCGTAATATCGATCAGAGTTGTTGCGATAAAGTACAAGCTCAACCTACCCCATATCAAATAAGTATCCTCGACACTATCAGAAAGCATCTGTATAATACCCACAACACAGAGGATGAAAG
>JAFVDZ010000040.1 GCA_017478205.1 Spirochaetales bacterium
ACAATATTTCATAATCGCTCATTGCCATCACCTCCCTAATTGATCTTTCGACTCATCGGGAAGTAAAACCTCCCGATATCCGTTAGAAATATAGGAAGTAAACCGTCCAACCATCACTGGCAATGCCACTTTTAAATATGACTCATCTGGCACGTTTTTTCATTCAAGTGATAGTTGAATTCATTTCATCAATGGAAGGAAAGATGATTGCACTGATTCAATCTTGAAATTGATAATGATTGATGATTTCAAGACCCTTGACAATCCAGAAATGATGCGTGATATTTTAACTAGGAAGGCACTGCCGTTGGACGGTGACTTCATGTAGAAAAAGCGAAAACCGCCTAGACTATTTCGGAGTCATTGGGCGGTTTACTTTTTTGAAGCAGCTATTATTATTGCTAATAGCATAAGTACTAAAGACAATAATTCATAATCGCTCATTGCTATCACCTCCCTGATTTATCTTTCGACTCATCGGGAAGTAAAACCTCCCGATATCCGTTAAAAATACGGGAAGTCAACCGTCCAACCATCACTGACAATGCCACTTTTAAATATGACTCATCTGCCACATTTTTTCATTCAACTTATAGTTGAATTCATTTCATCAATGGAAAGAAAGATGATTGCGCTGATTTTAATATCTTGAAATGTTGATGACTGATTATCTTGAGATACTACAGGCTCTGCAAGCCTTGAGTAAACTACCAAATGCGATTATCATGTCTCCTGAATATTTTTCAGGAGACTTTTTTTTATTATGAAAGCAGTTGAACTTGCAAAGGCCTATAGTCCAAAGGATTTTGAAGATAGAATTTACCAGATGTGGACTGATAATGGCACCTTCGGTCCTCAGAAAGAGGGTGCAGAACACTTTTCTGTAGTCATGCCACCACCAAATGTAACTGGTATCCTCCATATGGGTCATGCACTCAATAACAACCTCCAGGATATTATTGTCCGTTATCAGAGAATGAAGGGACTCAACACTCTTTGGGTTCCTGGTACTGACCATGCAGGTATTGCAACTCAGAACGTTGTAGAGCGTCAGCTTGCCAAGGAAGGTCTCAGAAGACAGGACATCGGTAGAGAAAAGTTCCTTGAAAGAACTTGGCTTGTTAAGGATAAGCATCATGGTATAATCACCAGCCAGCTCAGAAAGATGGGCTGTTCCTGTGACTGGGAGCACGAGAGATTCACAATGGATGAAGGCCTTTCAAAGGCTGTCCGTGAAGCTTTCGTAACCCTCTATGAAAGAGGACTCATCTACAAGGGCAAGTACCTCGTTAACTACTGTCCAAAGTGTGGAACTGCTCTGGCAAATGATGAAGTTGAACACGAACTGACACCAGGCAAGTTCTATGATATCCATTACCCATATGCTGATGGCAGTGGTTTCATCACTGTCGCAACAACCAGACCTGAAACCCTTTTTGGCGATGTTGCTGTTGCAGTAAACCCAGATGATGAACGCTACAAGGGCCTAGTTGGAAAGAAGCTGAGACTTCCTTTGACAGATAGAGAGATTCCAATCATCGCAGATGCCTTTGTAGGTATGGATTTTGGTAGTGGTATGGTAAAGATCACACCAGCTCACGACCCTAATGACTGGGCATGTGGTAAGAGACACGGTCTTGATGCGATCAATTTGCTCAATCCAGATGGCACACTCAATGAGAATGTACCTGAAAAATATCGTGGTATGAGCTGTGAGGAAGCTCGAAAGCTAGTAGTTGAGGACCTTGATAAAGCTGGACTTCTTGTAAAGATCACACCACACGACCATGAGGTTGGTCATTGCTACCGCTGTCATACAGTAGTAGAACCATATCTTTCAGAGCAGTGGTTTGTTTCCATGCGCGGCATGGCAGACAAGGCACTGAAGGCTTGGAAGGATGGGGATATCCAGTTCTATCCAAAGAGATGGGAGAACACATATACACACTGGATGGAAACAATTGGCGACTGGTGTATCTCTCGTCAGCTCTGGTGGGGCCACAGAATTCCTGTCTGGTATTGCCAGGATTGTGGAAAGATGAGTGTTTCAAGAACTGACCTTACTGAGTGTCCAAATTGTCACAGCAAGAATATCGAGCAGGACAAGGATGTTCTTGATACCTGGTTCAGCTCATGGCTCTGGCCATTCTCAACACTTGGCTGGCCTGATAAGACCAAGGGCCTTGAGACCTTCTTCCCAACCCAGACTCTCGTCTCTGCTTACGATATCATCTTCTTCTGGATCAGCCGTATGATCATGGCTTCTGAGGAATTTATGGGCAAAGCTCCATTCAAGGATATCGTTATCACAGGTCTTGTAAGAGACAAGCAGGGTAGAAAGATGTCCAAGAGCCTTGGTAATGGTATCGACCCACTCGAGGTAATTGACCTTTATGGTGCTGATGCCATGAAGTTCACACTCTGCTATCTTGCAGCTCAGGGACAGGATGTCCAGGTAGATATGGACTCTTTCAAGATGGGTTCAAGATTTGCAAACAAGATCTGGAATGCTACTAGATATCTCTTGATGAACCTTGAAGGAAGAAACCTAGTTACAATTACAGAAGATAAGCTTGATACTATGGACAAGTGGATATATGGCCGCTTGAACACAGCTATCAGGACAATTGATGAAGCAATGAAGGGTTACCACTTCAATGAGGCAGCTCAGGCAGTCTACTCATTCTTCTGGAATGACTACTGTGACTGGTACATTGAAAGTGCAAAGCAGAAGATGCTCCATGGAAGTGAAGAGGAGAGAGATATTGCAGTTTCCATCCTCATGGATCTGCTTGAGAAGTCAATGAGACTCCTCCATCCATTCCTTTCCTATGTAACAGAGGAGATCTACTCAAAGCTTCCAAACAACAAGGGACTTCTGATATTGCAGAGCTTCCCTGAAGTTGAGAAGTTCGAAACTGAGGAGGCAACAAGTCAGGTCGAATCCCTACAGGAGGCTATCAGACTTGTAAGAGGCGTTAGAAGTCAGCTTGGAATTGCACCAGAGAAGAAGATCCATGTTGTGATCAGAACTGATGCTGATTACAAGAACAAGGAGATCTTTGTCAAGGAAAAGAGCCTCATGGCTGCATTCATGGGTGCAGGTGAGCTTGCTATCGATCTTGATGAAAGCATTGATATTTCTAAGGCATTCCCTGCTGCAGGACTTGGCTTTGAAGCATTCGTCTTCGTACGTGAAGCAATCGATGTGGAAGCTGAGATCGCTAAGCTCGAGAAGGAAATTGCAAAGGCTACAGCTGATCTTGAAAAGACCAACAAGAAACTTTCCAACGAGCAGTTTGTTGCTAATGCAGCTCCAGCGGCAGTTGAGAAAGAGAAGGCCAAGAAGGCTGAATTTGAGGATAGAATCCAGAAGTCAACTGAGCACATTGCGCTTTTGAAGACTCTATAATGATGATTTTTTGAGGTGGTAGATGCCACCTCAAGTAAAATAAAAAAGGAGAGCTGGTCGTGAGAACAGCTCTCTTTAAATTATAGATTCAAATTCTAGGATCACTCGATCGATTCTTTATTTTCCTGAATTTCCTTTCTTCTCTCCTTTGCAAGTCTAGTAATTTCAGAGAGAGCCTTTCTAGCTCTAGCAGCTGCAGCCTTTACTTTCTTGTTTTCAAACTTTTCTGACTCAGCGATATAAGTTTCAAACTGAGCAACGATCTGTTCGTGAAGTGTCATAAAACATCTCCTTTTTGAGCTAAATTTTTCTATAGTCTAACTTTAACACACTTGGCATTGAATTCAATATGAAAAAGTGAGAAAAACGTGAAAAAAAGGTCATAATTGGTGATATCTTCAGTAAATGTTGCATTTTTATAACTATTCATGTACAGATTTTAGAGTTTATGACTTACTAAAAAGACCATAGCCGGGCTATGGTCTTGCATATCAATTTATGGTTTTTATTTCGGCTTCAGAGCGGAGTATATATCCACTTTTTAGCGCCTTGTCTGTCTGGATGTAACCAGTCTTTCCATGGTCTAGTTTCTCGACTCTGTTGAAATCTTTATCAAGCAAAATGAAACTCTCATCTGGAATTGCAAAGACATCAGGACCGATGAATTCTACCTTTTTTCCTTCCTTGATCTGGTTTCTCACATCGACTGACCAGACTCCTTTCTTCACTTCATCCCTGAGTGTGCCGAGATACATGTACTCTCTTTGATATCCAAAGCTTGTCGGCTTGTTTATATCATCATCTGTATCGATGGCATTCTTAGAATAGAAGAAGGCAGTTGAGAACTCTCTATGTGATACATTGAAAAGATCTTCTCTGTAGACCTTTGCATCCTTATCGTGGTCAATTGCCTTTCTGTAGGCTCTAGTGACTACAGCAACGTAGTAAAGGCTCTTCATCCTTCCTTCGATCTTCAATGAGGAAAGACCTGCGTTGATCAGGTCATCGACGTGGTCGATCATACAAAGGTCCTTAGAGGAAAGGATGGTAGTGTAACCATCTTCATCTTCCTCAATAGGGAACCATCTACCAGGGCGCTCTTCTTCTTCGATTCCTAATCGATAGTTCCATCTGCAGGTGTGAGAGCAATCACCCTTGTTGCCACTTCTGCCAGTTAGATGTGCAGAGAGCAGGCAACGGCCTGAGTAGCTCATGCACATTGCACCGTGGACGAAGGCTTCAAGCTCGAGCTCTGGGACTGCATCCTTTATTCTTTTGATGTCATCGAGTGAACACTCTCGCCCAAGGACGACACGTGAAAACCCGATATCATGGTAGAACTTTGCGGCACTGCTGTTGATACAGCTTGCCTGGGTCGAAAGGTGAAGCTGCTTGTCCGGGCAATATTTCTTGAAAAGCTCGACAAGTCCCATGTCGGATACAAGGAATGCATCGAAAGGACTGTCCTTCAAGGTAGGAATCAACTGCTTTGCTTCTGCCATGTTATCTTCTGAAAATAGGATATTCATGGTGCAATAGAGCTTCTTTCCTGTCTTCCTCTTAAGCATTGCAACCTTTTCAAGCTCATCATCAGAGAAGTTGGTTGCATTCTTTCTGAGAGAGAACTTGGTAAGGCCCATATAGGCTGCATCAGCACCAAAGGAGAGAGCAGTCTCGAGTTTCTCATAGTTTCCAGCTGGAGCTAACAATTCTATGCTCATAGCTTCTCCCTCATGCTCTTTATTAGATCAGTAAGTTCCTGATCCTTTTCGTCCTTCTTCTCCTTTTCCTCTTTTGCTTCCTTGTCAAGCTTTGCTTCGTATTCTTCCTCGCTCATCCTGACAGTCTTATCATTTGGGAAAGCGTATGAAAGTACTTGCTGCATATCGTCAACAGGGTAGAATGTAACTCCCTCTTTCACTTCATCAGAAAGCTTGTCGAGGTCTCTCTGGTTGTTCTTTGGATAGAGGATAGTGTCGATGCCATCTCTCTTTGCTGCCAGAATCTTTTCTTTGAGACCTCCAATAGGCATTACCTTTCCTGTGAGTGTAAGCTCTCCAGTCATCGCAAGGTGTTCCTTTATTATCTGCTTGGTGATAAGGGAATAGAGCGCACATGTAAGTGTGATACCTGCACTAGGCCCATCTTTTGGAACAGCACCTTCAGGAATGTGGAGGTGAACAGAGTGGCTCTTGAACCAGCTTCTGTCGATACCTCTGCGTTCTGCTTCTCTCTGAAGATATGTCCAGGCGATGGAAACAGATTCCTTCATGACATCTCCAAGCTGTCCTGTGACCTTGAGTTCTCCATTTCCTGGGAAATCTTCTGCTTCGATGAAGAGGGTAGCGCCACCCATCTGAGTCCAGGCAAGACCGATGGATGTACCGATCTTGTCAGCCTTGATGAATTCTCCACTTGGGAATGGAGGGCGTCCAAGGAAGGATGCAATTAGCTCATCTGAGACGTTTACAGGTCTTGTTAGCTCTTCATCAGTATAGAGCTTGAGGACAAGCTTTCTGTTGATCTTGTCGAGTGCCTTCTCGAAGTTTCTGACACCGGCCTCTCTGCAGTACTCCTCTGCAATCTTTACCAATGCCTTGGAAGAGTATTTTACATCTGACTTCTTGAGACCATTTTTCTCAATTGACTTTGGAACCAGATACTTCTTTCCTATATTGAGCTTCTCATGGCTTGTATAGCCTGAGAGCTCGATTACTTCCATTCTGTCAAGCAGTGGAGCAGGGATGGTATCAAGAGTGTTTGCAGTCACGATGAAAAGGATCTGAGAAAGATCGAAAGGAAGATCGAGGTAGCGATCGCGGAAGGTTGAATTCTGTTCTGGATCGAGAGCCTCGAGAAGAGCTGCAGCAGGGTCTCCCTGGAAGCTTTCTCCCATCTTGTCAATTTCATCGATAAGGAAGACAGGGCTCTTGGTCTTTACAATCTTGAGTCCCTGAATTAGCTTGCCAGGAAGTGCACCGATATATGTTCTTCTGTGACCCTTGATTTCAGCTTCATCCTTGAGGCCACCGACACTGAAGCGGTAATACTTCTTTCCAAGTGCTCTTGCGATGGACATACCGACACTGGTCTTACCAACCCCTGGAGGGCCGACAAGACAGATGATTGCACCCTTTGTATCCTGCTTCTGCTTTCTTACAGCCAGAAATTCCAGGATTCTATCCTTTACATCCTTCATTCCATAGTGGTCAGCTTCAAGAATCTTTCTTGCCTTTGCAAGATCGATATTCTTATATCCTTCCTTCTTCCATGGAAGTGCGACGACAGTTTGAAGATAACCGAGAGAAATTGCATATTCAGGAGAATTCTGGTCAAGAGAGACGAAGCGAGCATACTCATTTTCGACAGTCTCAAGTGCTTCGCCTTCAAGATTCAGTTGCTCGATCTGCTTTCTGAGTTTTTCTCTGAAATCTTCCTTGCCATCCATGCCAAGCTGTCTCTGGATGTTCTTGAGTTCCTCGCGAAGGAAATAATCTCTCTGACTCTTTTCAAGTCTCTTGTTTACTGCATTTTGGATTCCAGTCTGGATTTCAGCAATTTTTCTTTCCTTTGCATAGTAAAAGAGAACCTCCTCGATTCTTTTCTTTATATCGACAGTCTCAAGGATTTTCTGAAGATTCTCAGGTTCGATATCGAGAATGGATGCCATGTAGTCAGCAAAGCGGCCTGGAGACTCGATGTTGACCATATTCAGGCGGTTATCATCTGTAAATAGAGGATTTCTTCCTGTAATTAGCTTCATCTCCTCCTTGAGGCTGTTCATCCAAGGTGTGAGCTTCTCATTGCTTTCCTTTTTATCCTTGATGTAGCTGACCTGTGCTGTTACGAAATTATGGCTACCATAGAATTGCTCGACGACGAATCTTTCCTGAGTTGCAACGAATACGTTGAGGCCTCCATCAGGCATCTTTAGTGTCTTGAGTATCCTACATAGAGTGCCCATGGTATAAAAGCGTTCTTCGTTGGTCAATTCGCTTCTCTGCTTTCCATTGGCGGATGCTTTCTGCATCAGAGCACCAAAGAGGTTTCCATGAGATTGTGCCTTTTCGATTATGGCAATATCCTCCTGGTCGGTGATCATGAGTGGAGTGAAGAGTCCTGGGAAGAGAGGCTTCATTGCCAATGGTAAGATGAACAAATTCTTTGGCAGTAGCTTCTCATCTTCAAGAATGCTGTCTAGATCCATATATATTTCCTTTATACTGATATTTTCTGAATGTTTTTCTAAAGATATATAAATCTTCGACAATCGTGAAGTGTCATAGAAATAATAATTGGCAAATAATTGTTGCGTTTTGTTGCATAAGTGTTATCATTTAACCATATCAGGAGTGGAGGATATTATGGACTCTAAGATCATCGTCATTGCAATCGGTGGCAATTCTCTCATCGAAGACAACAAGAACGTAACAGTCTCTACCCAGTATGCTGCTGCTGCAAAGACAGCTCATCATATTGCAAAGCTTGTGAAAGCAGGGCACAGCGTTGTAATTGCTCATGGTAACGGACCTCAGGTCGGTTATATTCTCAGAAGATCGGAGTATTCAACAAAGATTTTGCATCCAGTTCCACTGGATAGCTGTGTTGCCGATACTCAGGGTGCAATTGGTTATCAGCTCCAGATGGCTTTGGATAACGAATTCACCAAAATGGGCCTGAAGGCAAGTGTTGCAACTATAGTGACCCAGGTTGAGGTCGACCCAGATGACCCTTCATTCAAGAATCCAACTAAGCCAATTGGCTCATTCATGGATGAAGAGACTGCTATGATGCATAAGAAGGAATCTGGATGGGATGTCGTCGAGGATGCAGGAAGAGGGTGGAGAAGAGTAGTTCCATCCCCAAAGCCAAAGTCAATAATCGAGCTTGATGCTGTCGATAAGCTCATAAATGCTGGTGTAATTGTAATTGCAGGTGGCGGTGGTGGTATTCCTGTTGTAAGGAATGCCGATGGCACTCTTTCTGGCAAGGAAGCTGTAATTGACAAAGATCTTGCAGCTGCACTTCTTGCAAAGCACCTCAAGGCTGATTACTTCGTCATCAGTACAGCAGTTGAGAAGGTAGCTATCAACTTCAACAAGCCAAATCAGATGGATCTCGGACAGATCAATTTGACAGAAGCAAGAAGATATATGGCAGAGGGACACTTTGCCCCTGGCTCGATGCTTCCAAAGGTTCAGGCAATGGTTGATTTTGTCGAAACTACTGGTAATGTCGGCCTCATTACAGACCCAGCGCATATCTATGACGCCATCTACAAGGATGCCGGAACGAAGATAGTAAAATAACTCCTATTTGAATTGGTAAAAGCCACCTCCATCTTCAGGAGCGTGGCTTTTCCTTTCTTAGTGTCAAGGCCTGGAAAAGGAAGAAGACAAGAAGTGGGATTACTATTTCAAGATTGTCCTGATAGAAGACATTAGGAAGAATAAGCTTCAGAGCTAGAAGTAGAACAGATATGATGGAAAGTAGAATGAAGTAGCCTTTGACTCTGTATAGACTTCTTTCCTTCTTCAAAATTGTTCGGAAGGATGAAATAGTGACAAAGAAAACTGTCGGATTCAGCACTATCAAGTTCTCATTGAAGTAGGTGCATGAGTGCATTGAGAAGAACATGAGGAATGTAAGAACGGAAGATAGTGCGAAAAGGAACAATGACAGAATAAATAGCAGTAGGGAATAGAAACTTCTACTTTTTTTGAAAGCAAATAAAAACAAAGCAGAGAGAAGTATTGAAAACAGTGTTGGAAGCACAGGAGTATATTCTAATGCGCCACCTCTATCTTTGTATGAAGCAATGTTTACAGGCTCATTGCCTTGGTACCTCGCGATCGCATCTTCAAGATACATTGGAAGGAAGAGTGCATCGTAGAGGCTCGCTTTCTCATCTACCATATTCCCTTCAAGGTAGTTGAGAACCCATAAAGTCAAAGGACGAGAAGAAAGATGAGTATTTGAGAGCTGACGCAATGTAAGGCCTGTATCCTGTCCCTCTGCCCAGAGTTTGAAATCATCATTTGTTGTTGCGTTATATATATCCCTGATCCTGGTTGCACAATTATCGAAATAGAAATCATAGAGATATGTAGTGTTTTCAGGTAGGTTGTTGTATTCGATGAAATCGACAAGTGGCTTCTTTGCTTTATCTGAAACAATTAGGGGAAGTCTTTCCAGATCTCTTTCTTCCCTTGCACTCTTTCTGAGTGAATAGCTGAGAGGGGATATCTTCATCCTGTAAAAGAGCTTTCCTTTCATGAAGTTGAAATAAAAGTCATAGCCGAATATGAAGACACCCCAGTCACAGACAAAGTGAGAGCCATTTGGTGTAATCACTTCAAGACCACAGTGACCAAATTGGGTGTATAGATCGTCACCCTCTTTTGTTACAAGGATGTTGAATTGATAATCCTTGTATGAGTCATCGCTATTTAAAAAATCGAAATAGGCCAGATTTTCTACAGAAGGGAAAGGGTTTTCCGGCTTTTCTCCTATGATGGATGCTGCATTCAGCATGGCTGAAAGCAATAGAAGAAACAGAAATGAGAGAACCTTTTTTTTCATAATGAAGAGAATAGCACGAAAACGATAAGGTTGACAGTTAGTTAGAGAGCAAATATCCTCAAGTTCATGGACCGTAATGAGAGTGCACCTGCAATTGTCATCCAGAGCGAGAAGCGAAAGGATTATGATAGGATACTGACACTTCTATCTCCTGTATGGGGAATTAGACGTGTTATCGTATACGGTGCAAGAAAAAGTCAGAAGGCTGTAAAAGCCTCTCTCTACACAGAGGCAACCTTTGTCGTATATACAAATCCTGAAAGAAATAACCACACTCTCGTCGATCTGACAACAATTACAGATCATAGCGAAATAATGACTTCTCTTGAATCTTCATTCTCAGCCTCTCTTATGAGTGAACTTGCTCTGCTTGAAAAAGGTGAAGAAAAGAAAGAGCTGTATGAACTCTTTACTTCCTTTCTTGACATTCTCAATGAGGAGAATTGGAAAAGGGTGTTGATTCAATACATCATTAGATACCTTGTTCTAGTCGGTATCTGGAGCGACCTTGAATACTGCCCAGTCTGCTCAAGAGCCTACAAAGAAAAAGATATCCTCGGTTTTTCCTCTTCACTAGCTGTCCCTTGTTGCCCGAATTGTGATAGTATGTCCTCAGAGCTGATACTTCCACCTAACGCTCGTGCCTACCTCAGGGACTCCCTGAGGACAGAGAAAGAAAAAGCGATGGGTTTCATCATAAGTGAAAATATGGCTCAACGTCTGCTCAGATATCTGGTCAGAACATTGAATTATAGTATTCCAGTGCCTCTGAAGTGTCTCAAAAGCGGACTTTTGAATAGTTTACAATAGGATAAAGATATATATGGATTTCTCTTTGAGCAGAGTCCGCAGTGAGGATGTAATGTATCTTATGGATCATTACCATCTGCCATCCACTTGGGCTACTGTACTTGCTAGACGTGGTGTTTCCAGTCGTCATGATGTCAAGTTCTACCTTGAAAATGGGCTTGGCTACTTACATTCCCCATTCCTCTTCGAGGATATGGAAAGTGCTGTAGAGAGGGTACTCTCTGCTTTGGAAGACAAAGAAAAGGTGTGTGTCTTCGGCGATAGGGATGCTGATGGCATCACATCGACAGCCCTCATTGTCAGAGAACTCAGAAATAGTGGGCTTGATATAGAATACCTCCTACCTGAGGGCGATGACCCATATGGTCTTACGCTGCAGGCAGCCGAGAAGATCAAGACTTTAGGTGCAAGTCTTGTAATAACAGTAGACTGCGGAATTTCATGTATCGAAGCGATCGATGAACTGAATAGATGCAATATTGATACGATCATTCTTGACCATCATATAGCAGGTGAAGTGAAGCCAGATGCTGTTGCAGTCATAGATCCAAAGGATCCGGAATCTGGGTATCCATTCGAGCACCTTGCTGGTTGTGGTGTTGTTGCTAAGTTCATCTGGGCTTTTCGCTTTGCTCAGACCGATCTCTGGAAGAGCAATGTGATCCTTCTGCACGCAGAGCCAGGTCCTGGTGAAAATTCCACAACAATTATTCAGGCTGTACAGCTTGAGAATCTCTGCGAAGTCGATAGGATTGTTGACGAGGTTCCAAATGGAGAGGTAGATCTCTATTCAAGCCGTATCGTCAACTTCCTAAACCGCAATCTTCCAATTCTGGTTCTCGATAAGAGTACAGAATTGAAGGTGCTGAGAAATGCATTTGGTAAAAGTGTAGATATCTCCCTCAATGAGATAAGGGGAGAGCTTGAAAAGGTAATTCCAAGCGTGAAAGGGAAAGGACTTTTCGAGTTATCAAAGAGAAGCCGTGCAGTTTTGTATCAGGATGGACATGAGGAACTTGAGACACTTATCTCTCTTTTTACAAGCTATTGCATCTACAAGTATCCTGAGCTTTCATCAAAGTGGGTCAATTTGCTCGACCTTGTTGCAATAGGAACCATCGCAGATTTGATGCCACTAAAGGATGAGAATAGAATTCTTGTCCGCCTTGGCCTTGATAGACTTTCGAATGCTCCTTGTCAGCAGCTGACTTACCTTCTGTCAAAGCAGAATCTTATCTCGCGTCCACTTTCAAGCCAGGACGTTGGTTGGTATGTATCTCCCGTAATTAACTCGAGTGGACGCCTCGGAAAGCCTTCAGTTGCTGTAGAGCTTCTGCTTTCTGACACTCTTGAGGATATTGAGAGCAGAACCGAAGAGCTGTTTGCTCTAAACAGGGAAAGGCAGAAGAGGGGAGAAGATGCTTGGGAAATCGTGAGACCGAAAGCAAAGAAGAGTCTTGAAGATTTTGGTGGCAAGTTTGTCCTTGTCGATGATATGGGTATCGAAAGAGGCCTGACTGGTGCACTTGCATCGAGAGTGCTCAAAGAGTGCACTTCATCACCTGCTGCAATGGTCCTCGCTGATGCTGGGGATGGCAGAATTTCTGCATCCATCAGATCTAGAAACAGCTTCGATTCCAGAGCCTTCCTTGCCAAGTTCTCATCTCTTTTGGATGATTTTGGTGGCCATAAATATGCAGGTGGCTTTTCAATGAAGGAAGAAAATCTTCCATCATTCAAAAAGGCAGTAGAGGAAGAGGTCCTCTCTATGGACCTGTTTGAAAGTGAAAACATATTGAATGTCGATCTTGTACTTGATGAAAACACCCTGAATGAAAATCTTGTGAACCTTGTTGAAAAGTTCGAGCCCTATGGGGAACAGAACCCTCCACTTGTCTTCATGGCTGAAGGTCCTGAGATCAAGAATGTATTGGAGCTTGGAACTGATAGGGAGAAGGGAAACCTGAAACTCACACTTGGGTATGGCAGATATCTATGGAACTGCGTATTCTGGGGTGCAAAAGGTCGCTATCCAAAGGATTTTACGATAAATGACCGTGTCAAAGTTATTTTCCGCTTGGGAAGGAACTACTGGAAGGGCTCTGCTTCCTTGCAGCTTACTATCCTTGCTATGGAAAGGATTTGACAAGATATCTAACTAAAATCGAAAAAAAAATATTTTTCGCTTAGTTTTTATCAATTTTTTTTGTGAAAAAGATAGCAAAACGAAATTTAGTCAAAATTTCGATACCTAATTTTTTGCTTTTCCTAAAATTTTTTAATTTAATTAACATATTCCCAAAAAAATCAGACAAAAACTAATTTATTTGACTGAAAACCGGTTGCAATGGATACTTAAAATGTAAAACAATAGATAAGTATAGGAGGGATCGCTATGCTAATTTTAATTGCAGACGCATTTGATAAGAGTCTGCCAGCAAAGCTTTCTGTATTTGGTGAAGTTACAGATGATATCTCTAGACTTCCTGAAGCCGATGTTGTCCTTATTAGAAGTAAGACAAAGGCAACTAGAGAGTATATCGATCAGGCAAAGAAGATGAAGGTCATTCTCCGTGGTGGAGTTGGCATGGACAATATTGATAGGGCCTACTGTAAGGAAAAGGGTATCATCGCAATGAATACTCCTCATGCTTCAGCTCCTGCTGTTGCTGAGCTTGCATTTGCTCTTATGCTTTCAACAGCAGCAAGAATCTGCTTCTTTGATAGCTCAATGAAGAAGGGTGAGTGGGCAAAGAAGGAAAAGAGAACTGAACTTCTTGGAAAGACCCTTGGTCTTATCGGTTTTGGTAACATTTCAAAGGCACTTGCTCTCAGAGCAAAGGCATTCGGAATGAAGGTTGTCTACTATGACATAATCAAGAGCGATGTTGATTATGCTGAATACAAGAGCTCAATGGATGAGGTCGTAGAGAATGCCGATTACATCTCATTCCATATTCCATTTACTCCAGAAACAGACAGAGTTCTCAACAAGGATCTCATTGCAAAGATGAAGAAGGCTCCTGTTATCATCAACACAGCACGTGGCAAGATCGTAAACGAGCAGGATGTTGCAGATGCACTCAAGGAAGGAAAGCTTTCCTGGTATTGCACAGACGTATACTCTGCAGAGCCACCTGTAATGGCAGAAAACCCTCTCTTTACTTCTGATAGGGTCACATTCACACCTCATGTAGGTGCCAACAGCAAGGAAAATCTTCTCAGAATCGGTGATGAAATATATGAAACAATCGAGAAGTATCATAAGGAGGGTATAATCTGATGAGAAAAAAGAATTATTTTGCAGGTCCATCTGTACTTCCACTTGAAGTATTGGAGCAGATGAGAGACCAGCTCGTTGATTTCGAGGGAAACGGTATTTCAATGCTCGAGGCCAGCCATCGTGGTGGTATGTTCGAGAAGATGTATGATGATTGTCTTACAACATTCAGAGAACTTATCAATATTCCTGAGGACTATGATGTATATTTCCTCGGTGGTGGCGCAACACTTCAGTTTGCAATGATTCCTTTCAACTTCCTGCTTCCTGGCACCAAGGCTGCTTATTGTAAGACTGGTACTTGGGCCAACAAGGCTTGTAGCGATGCTCAGAAGGTTGGTGATGTCGAAGTTGTATTCGATGACAAGGCAAACAACTATACCCATCTTCCAGATGTTGATAAGCTCGTTCTTCCTGAGAACTGCTCCTACCTCTATCTCTGTGCCAACGAGACTATTGGAGGTATCGAGTACAAGAAGTTCCCAAAGAGAGGCAAGACTCCAATCATTGCTGATATGTCATCTGACTTCATGTCTCGTCCAATCGATGTAGCTAACTTCGATATGATCTACGGTGGCGTTCAGAAGAATATCGGACCTGCTGGTGCTACCTTCATCATCATGAAGAAGTCCATGCTCGAAAGAAGAAACAGCAACCTTGTTGCTTACATGGACTATGCTCTCCATGCTAAGGAGAAGGGTCTTTACAATACTCCTCCAGTTGCATCCATCTGGGGCGTCAAGCTCGTATTCGATTGGATCAAGAAGATGGGTGGTGTAGAGGCTATGGACAAGAGAGCAGAGATCAAGAGTGGAATGATTTACAACATCATCGACTCTTCCGATTTCTGGAGATGTCCTGTCGATCCAGCTGTAAGATCCAGAATGAACATTGTCTTCCGTCTCCCATCTGAAGAGCTAGAAGCAAAGTTTGTCGAAGAATCCAAGAAAGAAGGTATGCTTGGTCTTAAGGGTCACAGATCTGTTGGTGGCCTGAGAGCATCTCTTTATAACGCTTGTCCTATCGAAGATGTCGAAGCACTTGCTTCATTCATGAAGGAATTCGAGAGAAAGAATGGCTAAGTCGGAAAAGAAGGTTGTTGATTCCATCAACAAGATGATCATCAGAGAGCTGAGGAATGGCAGGCAGCCATATTCTGAGGTCGCAGAGAAGCTCAAGCTGACAGAGAATACTGTTAGAACAAGGGTCAACAAAATGGTAGATGATGGAATCCTGAGTTTTGTTGGGGAAGTGAACCCAAGAAACTTTACGGATATCCAGATAGCTTTCATGGGCATAAAGTTCAAGACCATGGATCTTGAACGCAAGGCCCATGAGCTGACAAAGCTCAGAGGTGTTGTCTACTGTGCTGTTGTCACCGGACGCTATGATCTTATATTGCAGCTGGAGCTCAGTGAGGCTGAAGGCTATAGCTTGCTAGACTTCTTCAAGACGGAGTTGGGAAAGGTTTCAGAGATTTCTGAAGTAGAAACCTTCATAGTATACCAAAGTCACAATATGTCAGTCCCATATCTACTGTGAGACGAAAACTGGGGGCCCCTTTTTGGGGCTCCTTGCTTTTTTCATTCCCTTTTTAATATCATCTACATCTATGATTGATACAACAGGGCGCCTTGGAAGAGAGAATATGGTCACTCTTGTAATAAGAATGGCTGTTCCTATCATGCTCTCTATGGCTCTTCAGGCTGTATATAATATCGCCGATTCTCTATTTCTTTCACGCTATTCACTTTCAGCCTTTGCTGGTGTTTCTGTAATTCAACCATTTACCCAAATCATCATCGCTATCGCAATTGGCCTTGGTACAGGCCTTGCAGGAGTTCTCTCAAATAGTCTTGGTAGAAAGGATGAAAAGAGTGCCTTTTCATCGATTCATTCTGCAACTTACCTTGCATTAGTCGTTTCTATCTTCTTTCTCGTAGTTATGGAAGTTTTCTCATCTCCTTTTGTCCATTTCTTTGTGGATGATAGAGATACATATATTGCAGGAAATGAGTATCTAAGACTTTTTGCTCTTGGTCTTCCTTTTGTCTTCTTGATGAATAACTTTGCTTCAATCTTGCAAAGTCATTCACAAAGTAGACAGGCAATGATGGTGCAATCGAGTGGCTGCCTTGTAAATATAATCCTAGATCCTTTGTTTATATTCACCTTCGACCTTGGCTCTCTTGGTGCAGCTCTTGCAACTGTAATAGGATTTCTAGTTTCGACAATTCTAGGTTATGTCCTTGTTAGAAGGTTAGAACTTGGCAAAGGCTCTTTTTCCTTTGCTCTTATAAAAAGAATTGTATACATAGGACTTCCTACCTTACTTGTCTCTGGAGCTGGCCCTATCATCAGCATAGTTTACAACAAGCTCGTGCTTCAGTATGGAGTTGAGGCAATGGTTGCCTATGGAATGTATCTGAAGATGGAATCTTTTATGTTCCTTTCTGCTAGCGGGGTTTCAAGTGCCCTTGTTGTTATCGCAGCATATAATCTGGGAGAGGGCAAGATCGATAGAATCCATTCGGCATATAGAGTTTCTCTTGTAATAGGGTGGGGAACTATGTTGCTTGGCTTCTTGGTCTTCCAGGTCTTCACAGGCTTCTTTGTTCGCCTTTTCACAACAGAAGGTGGCACTCTATATGCTTTGGGAATATTGGCATTCCATTATCTTTCATTCTGTTTCTTGATTTCTCCATTCAACATCATTACTTCCGGTCTTTTCCAGGGACTTGGACAAGGATTTAGAGGGATGGCAATAATTGCAACTAGGTTCTTTGTATTCCTCATCCCTTACTCCTTCATTCTTTCCCATTTCTTTGGTCTTAAAGGATTGTTCCTGAGCTACTTTGCTGCAGATCTTACAAACTGCCTGCATGTCTATATCCAAAAGAGGATGGCATTCAAGAATCTTGAGGTTTGACACTTTGTTTTTGTTATCCAACCTTTTCTTGTTTTTCTGTATTACCCCATGTATATTTCCCAAGGTTGGAAAAATCATTTGAGATTCATGTGGAAGATTTCATTTGAGAAACACACCGAGAAACACACTCGTGTTTCTTATACCTTTATATATTTTTGCACTCGTGATATAATAGCATAGTTTTTCATCAACGAGCCTAAAAGCTTTAACCTTGGAGAATTACAAAAATGTTTGATTACGAGTCTTTTAAGGACATTGCTCCTTATGACCAGAAGGGTAGCGAGGAAGCTGTAAAACGCATACAGCAGCACCCAGAATATATAAATATGTTTGCTAAGGCCCTTATAAAGGGTAATGGGATTCTTGTACAGACAGCTAGAAAAGCCTTTGCTGCTTATATCATGGGCAAGCTCAACAAGATTCACTCATATACAGATTTCCAGGAAATCGTCACATGTGGAATGTTCATTCCAACCGTCTTGAAGAATACAAGCAAGTCATTCACAGTTTCAGGAACAGAGAATCTCAAGAAGGATGGATCCTATCTCTTTGTAAGTAACCATAGAGATATCATCCTCGATTGCGCTCTTATGGACTATGCTCTATTCAAGAATGGTTTCCCAATGTGTGAGATGTGTATCGGAGACAACCTTCTTTCAAATCAATTCATCGAAGACCTATTCAAGCTCGATGGTGCGATCATAGTAAGAAGATCACTACCGATGAAGGAAAAGTATCTTGAGACAATTCGTCTTTCTCAGTATATGGTCGAGAGAATTGGCTCTGGCAAATCTATCTGGGTTGCTCAGAAGAGTGGAAGAAGCAAGGATGGTATCGATGTAACTCATCCTGCAATTGTAAAGATGCTGCACCTTTCACAGAGACAGAATGGAAGTTATGCAGATACAATCAGAAGATGTCACATCGTTCCTGTTGCAATCAGCTACGAGTTCGATCCTAATGACATTTCCAAGGCTCGTGAGGAGATTCATACTCTCAGAGAAGGTTCCTACGAGAAGAAGAGATTCGAGGATATGGCATCTATGCTTCGTGGAGTCAGAAAGCAGAAGGGTAGGATCCACCTTTCATTTGGCAAGGAGCTCACTGAAGAGTACAACGATGCCAATGAAGTTGCTCGTGAAATAGATCGTCAGATATATGAGAACTACAAACTCTGGCCTGTAAACTACTTCTGCTTCGACTATGCTGAGAAGAGAAGTGACAATGCTGACAAATACAAGGATTTCGATACACAAGCCTTCCTTGATAAGTATGCACACCTTGATGAGGATAAGAGAATGTTTGTCATCAACAGCTATGCAAACCCAGTGAGGACGCATCTTGGCATCATCAAGAGTGAATAAGCTGATAATCTTTGCAATTATTGCCCTGCTCATGATAAGTTGTCAGGGCTCTTCTTTTACAGTCTCTGATGCTTCTCTTGAGCATAGGACCAGGTTGACTGTGAATGAAGATGAGAGCATAAGCGATAATAGTTGTATCGTTCTTTCATTCGATTCATCGAAAGAGGATAATTATACCTATATCCTGAAAAGCCCTGAAGGTGATGTCTCCTGGGAAGGTGTATTTACTTTAGCAGATGAACTCTATGTTTCTGAAGAGCTGTATCTTTCTTCCCATGCAACATTTGAAAAGGGTGAATATGAGTATTTCATATACTCAGAAAATGGACAGGAGAAGAGTGGCAAGCTTTCCCTCGATTACTCCTCTCTCGACGGACCCTTCTTCAAGGAAGATGGTGAGATCACAGGCTTAACACTGCAAAGCAAGACAGAGAACAAGATTGAAGGACGCGATAGCTATGGCAACAGCGTTGTCATAGAAAAAGAAATAACTACTTCGTCCTCCCAACCATCTTCCTGAGCTCTGCTTCATCTAGCGTAATTATGAACGTCCTGCCGTGTGGACAAGATGGGTCTGTCAGCTGGAATGTCTTCTCAAGCAGAGCCTCTGCTGCATATCTATCTACCACATCGCCTGCCTTTATAGCAGCCTTGCATGCAACTATTGCATAGAGTCCACTCTCGAGTTCACTTTCATCACCCGTCTTTGTACTGATATACTCGACAAGCTGCTTTTCTACAGGGCGAGCCATGGCAGGAAGAGAGTGAAGTGTCCAGAGACAATCTTCCTTCCTTGTTATGTTAATTCCATATTGTGTATAGATATCTGCATGGTTTGAAAGGAAATCATCAACATCTCTCTCGACTTCGAAATCAATTGGAACAAGCAGTTCTTGAACACTTCTTTGCTCCTTGAGCTCTTCAAATATTATTCTTTCATGCGCTGCATGCTGGTCGATAAGATAGAGTTTACCCTTTCTTTCACAGATCAAGAAGAGTTTGAAGGCTTGGCCTATGTATGTAAAGGAGTTATCCTCGATATCCCAAACGCTTTCCTTTGCACTCGTGCTCTTTTCAAAGCTTCTGGAAATCTCCCTCTCTTCCTTCTTGCTGGCAAGTTCCTTTGCCTTCAAGATCCAGGAGTTGTCTCTTGGTCTTTCTTCTGTGTGGTAATCTCTTCTTGGTGATGCGACGTTGTTGTATTCTGCTTCTTCTTTTGGCTCTTCGGAACGGTTGAAGAAGAAGCTGTTATCCTGGAAAGTCGTAGTTGTCTTTACTACAGGAGGCAAGTCTCTCTGTTCATCCTCTTCCTTTGCCTGAATGGATGGAATAGTTCTTGGGAGACGCTGCTTTATCAAAGAAGAGACAACGTGGTGAATCTCAGCTCTGTTTCTGAGCTTTACTTCCTTCTTTGCTGGATGGATGTTGAAGTCAACAAGTTCTGGGTCATCTTCAATGAAAAGGACAGAATAGGGGAAGGAGCCACCTGGAAGTCTCTCGCCATAGCCGTAGCTGATCGCCTGGACCATGGAATATTCTTCAACAGCTCTTCCATTTACATATATCTTGATTCTGCTTCTATCACTTCTGTGAAGCTCTGCAAGACTTGTTATCAACTTGACTGAGAACTTTTCACCATGATCTGAAAGTTCGACAAACAGCTTTCTGTTTATCTTCTCATCCTCTGTGATGATGTCAAGCACACGTTCATATCGTGATTTCCTCTCTGGTAGATGGAGGCGTAGTGCACCATCCTGATAGTAACGGAATGTGACTTCAGGGAAGGCCATTGCCTTTGAAAGCAGCATATTTCTTACAAGGTTTGCTTCACTAGATGGACGCTTCAAGAAACTTCTTCGCGCAGGAATCTGGCCAAAGAGGTCTTCAACGGTGACAATGGTTCCTACATCAGGGCCACCCTTCTTGATCCCAAGGTTCTTTCCATTGTCCACACTGAATGTATATGCATCGCCACCCATATAACTTGACTGTATCGTCAATCGAGCAACTGCAGAAACTGAATAGAGTGCCTCTCCTCTAA
>JAFVDZ010000041.1 GCA_017478205.1 Spirochaetales bacterium
CCAGATAGAATTTCAACAGGAAGATTGCTTCCATCCTTCATATATATTCTCGCAGGCTTCTGATTTGGATTACAGCCATATTTCAACTGGAACTCATTCATCTGACATACTCCCTTTACAGAGAAATCTTATAAATTAAAGGAAACAAAGACAATAAAAAAATCCGGAAGAGAACTCCCGGACCTATGATCTAACAACTTAAAGCTTACTTCTCAAGACAAGCATCGAGCTCTTCTGTGAGTTTCTTCTTATCAAGATTCTGGCCGATGATACAGAACTTGATCATTCTATCACCAACCTCTTCATCCCACTCCTCTCTGATCTGAGGATTCTCTCTTAGAATCTTTTCTCTTTCACCGATTGGAGATGCAGCAATCCACTGTCCATAGCAACCACAGAGTAACTGCTTACCAGAGGATTCAAGAACATATGCAAGATCATTCTCATCGCCAAACCATACAAGACCCTTAGAGCGGATAATTGACCTTGGCCAAGTCTTAACATACTGAGCAAGTCTATTTCTGTTAAATGGCTTTCTTCTGTAATAGACGAAGGTACCAATACCATACTCATCCTCGCTCTCACCCTCGTGACGATGCTCGTGATGGTGATGATGGAGGTGATGATGATGTTCACCCTCATCATCATCGTGGTCATGGTGGTGATGCTCATGCTCATCCTCATCATCGTGGTCATGATGGTGATGCTCATGCTCATCCTCATCATCGTGGTCATGGTGGTGATGTTCGTGTTCATCTTCATCATCGTCATCATCGTGACCAACCTCTCCTTCCTCAAGGAGCTTGCACCAGCCTGCGCTAGCATAGACAGCTTCGAAATCGAAGGAGCCTGTTGCCAGGATATCCTCGACAGGAACATTGCCCTGACTTGTCTCGATCACTTTAACTCCAGGATGGAGTGCCTCTACAACCTTTCTGACCTGCCTGAGCTCTTTTTCGCTTACAAGATCGATCTTGTTGATGATGAGGGTTGAACAGAACTCGATCTGCTGGACAAGAAGACTCTCGATATCCTCTTCCTCGATCTCATCTTTCTTCAAAAGCTTCTCGCCACCTGCAAACTCATCTACAAGTCTAGCTGCATCGACAACGCCGACAACGTTATCAAGCTTACCATTCTTGATTAGCTCAAGCTCCTGAGCAATTGGCATTGGCTCACATACACCAGATGCTTCGATCAAGATGTAGTCATACTTGCCACTTCGTATCATCTTCTCGATATTTGTTGCCATCTCGCTTTTCAGCGTACAGCAGATACAACCATTGGTAAGAGGAACGATGTCACTTGTATCAGTGATATGTGCACCCTCCTTGATAAGGGATGCATCAACGTTGACTTCGCCAATATCATTGACAATTACAGCAACCTTGTAGCCCTGCTGGTTATTGAGAACCTTGTTCAAAAGAGTGGTCTTACCAGCTCCAAGATATCCACAGAGCAGTGTAATTGGTGTTTTTTCTTTTCTAGCCATGATTAACCTCTTTGATTCACCGCTAAGATAACAATAAATTCAATGCTCGGCTAGTCTGTTGGAAAAAAATGTTTATATAAGGTAACAGTTTAGTCAAAAAGAATGAAAATAAGGAAATCAATCAAGTTAAAGTGTGGACACAAAAGAATAAAAGAAGGACTATTCTCTAGTGTCACAAGTGACTAAAGGGATAATCCATGAAAAAAAGAAACAAGAAGCTGATCGAGTACCTCTTTCTATTGTTTATCGTACTCATCGTAGTAGCAGTTTTCGTAGCTCACAGAGAGAAACCTGTTGCGGCATCCTTCCTGAAAGGACCTGAAGATATCTCCAGGGCGAGAATTGGTGTACAGCTTGGAACCACAAGTGATCTGATAGCGACTGATGAAGAAAAGAACGGAGCTACAGTTGTTCGATTTTCCAAGACAGCAGATGCCATCCAGGCCATGATGAAAGACCAATTGGACTGTGTACTTGTAGATAGTATGACTGCTGGAGCTTTTGCAGATGCAAACCCAGGCATTTCGATCATGGAATCAAATTACCCAGTAGAGGAAATGGCAATCGCAATTTCCAAAGACAATCCAATTCTCAAAGACAAGATCAACAGAGCACTTGCCCTCATGAGAGAGGATGGTACATACCAGAGTATCAGAGACAACTACTTTGGAGATGATAAAGGTTCAGATCCCTACATTCCTCAGGATGTAGATAGATCAAATGGAACACTCGTTGCAGTTACAAACGCAACCTTCGAGCCATATGAATATATCGAGAACGGAAAGATCGTTGGCTTCGATGTAGATATCGCTCAGGCAATCTGTGACCACATGGGATATGAACTCGAGATGAATGATATCGAATTCGATGCGATCATCACAGCAGTCCAGTCTGGCAAGGCCGATATCGGTATTGCAGGAATGACTGTAACAGAAGATAGACTCAAGAACATCGACTTTTCAGATATCTATGCTCGTGAAGGTGGTCTTTCAATTCTCGTCAGAAATGGCAAGAGTGCTGGTGGCATGAATTTCAAGGCAAAGCTTGTACAGAACTTCCTTGAAGAAAGTAGATGGTCATTCCTCCTTAATGGCCTTGCAACAACCATAATCATTGCAATCATCGCCTCTGTACTTGGTATCGTACTCGGAAGTCTCATTGCCTTTGGTAGAACCACTGCTGATATGACAGGAGAGTACAAGATCATGAATGCAATCTTGAAATGTTACCTCACGATCATCAGAGGAACTCCTGCAGTAATTCAGCTATTGATAATCTATTACGTCATCTTTGCATCATCCAATGTCAATAAAGTACTCATTGCGGGCATCGCTTTCGGTCTCAACTCAGCAGCTTACGTTGCCGAGATCATGCGTTCAGGTATAATGAGTATCGACAAGGGACAGTTCGAAGCTGGCAGAAGCCTTGGCTTCTCTTATGGAAAGACACTCTGGTATTTCATCCTTCCTCAAGCAATAAGGAATGTACTGCCTGCACTTGGAAATGAGTTCATCGTTCTCATCAAGGAGACTTCAATTTCTGGCTATATCGGCATAATGGATCTAACACGTGCCGGTGATTTCATCAGAAGTAGAACCTATGAAGCATTCATCCCACTCATTGCAGTTGCATTGATCTACCTTGTCATCGTCATCTTCCTTTCCAAGGGTGTCTCCTTGATGGAAGAAAAGCTCAAGACAAGTTCACGCTAGGAGGAAGTATGGAAAACAATGTTATAATAAGAGTCGAAGGTCTTGAAAAGAGCTTTGGCGACAATAAGGTTCTCAAGGGAATAACAACAGAGATAAGAAAGGGAGAGGTGGTTGTAATACTCGGCCCTTCTGGCTGTGGAAAATCCACCTTCCTCAGATGTATGAATATGCTTGAAACTCCTACAGGAGGTAAAGTATTCCTCGATTCAACCGAGCTCACCGACCCAAATTGCAATCTGGACAGGACAAGAGAAAGAATGGCAATGGTATTCCAGCACTTCAATCTTTTCCCTCACCTAACTGTCCTGAAGAACCTTACAATTGGTCCTGAGAAGCTGAAGAAGGTTCCAAGTACAGAAGCTGAGAAGAGAGCAAAGGAAATGCTTTCGAAGATGGGACTAGGTGATAAGTGCAACCACTATCCAGGAGAGCTTTCTGGTGGACAGAAGCAGCGTGTAGCAATTGCCAGAGCATTGATGATGGACCCTGAAATCATACTTTTCGATGAACCAACATCTGCTTTGGACCCTGAAATGGTCGGCGAAGTTCTCGAACTTATGAAGAACCTTGCAAAAGAAGGTATGACTATGGCCTGTGTTACCCATGAGATGGGCTTTGCCAAAGAAGTTGCAACAAGAGTAATCTTCTTGGACAATGGAGTCATAGCAGAGGATGGAACACCTGAAGAGGTATTCAACAACCCTAAGAACCCACGACTTAGAGATTTTCTCTCTAAGATACTATAAGGATGACAGGATATGAGAATTGCAATTGTTGGCTACGGCAAGATGGGCAAGATGATCTTTAAGGCAGCAGAGAGAAATGGACACACTGTTACAACAATCGTCGATCCATTCTCTACAGAGGAAAACGTCAATGCAAAAAGCGTTGCAGAGATAGACAAGTCATCCTTTGACTGTCTGATCGACTTCTCATCCCCTAAGACTATTCTGGACAACATCAGCTACTATATCGAGAATGAGATACCTGCAGTCATCGGAACAACTGGATGGTATGATAAACTTGATGAAGTGAAGAAAAAGGCTGAAGGAAAGAATGCAAAGCTCATCTGGTCTGGAAACTTCTCACTCGGTGTTGCAGTCACTATGGAAATCATAAGGAGAGCTGGAAAACTTTTTAACAAGCTCGATAGCTATGATGCTGCAATCAACGAAGTTCACCACAGGCATAAGCTCGACTCTCCTTCCGGAACTGGTATAATGCTTGCAAATATCCTTGTTGATGAACTGGACAATAAGAGTAGCTACACAACCAATCCTATTGCAAAGAGTGACGAGATATCATTGACAAGCCAGAGAGTTGGAGAAGTTCCAGGTATCCATACAGTAACCTTCGATTCTCTTGAGGATACAATTACAATCCAACACTCTGCAAGAACAAGAGAAGGTTTTGCAAATGGTGCAATAAGAGCAGCAGCTTGGCTTGTTAATCAAAAGAGTGGAATTTATAAGATGTATGACTTCCTTTCAGATTTCTTCGAAATAGAATAAGGAAATTGCACTCTCAAAAAATAGCTCCTTCTGGTAACTTAAAATTACAAGAAGGAGCTTTTTTAATAACTTTCAGTGTTTCTATTTTCATATGTGCAGAAGCGAATTCTATACCCATTATCCTCTTCTACATCACTTTCACTTGAAAGGAACCAATCATCATCACTGTCCAAATCAGGAAAGAATGTATCAGCATCCCCATCAGCATCAACCTTGGTAACAAGCACCCTCTGTGTATAAGGTAGCAGTGTCCTATAAAGCTTTTCTCCACCAATCACAAAGACATCATCACTGTCATACTTCTTGATTTCATCAAAAAGCTCTTTCAAATTTCTTACTAGAACAAAGCCATCCTCAACTGCTCTCTTTTCGTCGATAGTTGTTGAAAGGACAATATTGGTCCTCTTTTTCAAGGGCTTTCCACTTGGAAAGGAATCAAGAGTACGAGCACCCATTACGACAACCTTATTGAGTGTTGTTGAGCGGAAAAACTTCATATCTTTCGGAATTGAGAACATCAAAGTGCCATTTTTCCCAATTCCCCATTTGTTATCACAGTGAAGAATCGCCTGCATTATAATCCCCTATTTCAGATAGCAACTGGGATATCGTACTTCTTTGTGTTGTATGTGTAACCTTCAAGCTTGAAGTCATCCTTTGTAAACTTGTAGAAGTCCTTGATATCCTTGTTCATCAAAAGCTTAGGAGCTGGATATTGCTCGTTCTCGATGACCTCCTTGACGATTGGTATATGTCTATCATAGATGTGAGCATCTGCAATGACATGCACAAACTCTCCAACCTCCAGATCAGAAACCTGTGCCATCATATAGAGCAATATCGCATACTGGACTACATTCCAGTTGTTGGCTGTGAGCATATCCTGACTTCTCTGATTAAGAATTCCATTGAGTGTCCTTCCTGTCACATTGAAGGTCATAGAATATGCACATGGATAGAGCTTCATTGCATGAAGATCTTCGAAGTTATAGATATTGGTGAGGATTCTTCTAGACTGAGGGTTGTGCTTCAAATCATAAAGGACTCTGTCGACCTGGTCGAACATACCTTCACTATACTTGTGCTTGATACCAAGCTGGTAGCCATAGGCCTTGCCTATGGTTCCTTCCTCATCAACCCAGGAGTCCCAGACATGGGAGTGAAGCTCAGAAACCTTATTGGACTTCTTCTGCCAGATCCACAGAAGCTCATCGATACTGGACTTCATGAAGGTCTTCCTGATTGTCAGGATAGGGAACTCCTCCTTGAGGTTGTACCTATTAACAATGCCAAACTTCTTGATCGTATGAGCAGGTGTTCCGTCAGCCCAATGAGGTCTTACCTCAAGGTTCTCATCAGAAAAACCGTTTTCAAGAATATCTTTGACGTTTTCAATGAATATCTGGTCAGCTCTGGACATTTTCTTCTCTCCTAATAACTATGATTTAAGCAAAAAGATTGATACCTTTCAAGAATCAAGAAAGCCATCAAGGATATCTAGTACAATTGAAAGTCCTACTGGGATAGAATCGAGGTCTACCCACTCTTCTCTCGTGTGCGCACCAGAGCCTCTTATCGTTCCAATTGTATTGGAAACTATCCCAAGAGAAAGAGGTATATTCATATCAGTTGAATACTCTCCTGTGTCTATTTCTCCACTGTAGTGCTTCTTTATTATCTTTATATTCTTCTCAGTAAAGGAACAAAGTCTTTCTTTGTCTACGAGACCAAGCCCCGGCCTTATACCAAGAAGC
>JAFVDZ010000042.1 GCA_017478205.1 Spirochaetales bacterium
ATAAATCATAAAGTTGAGCTACGACCAAGACTTGTAGTCAATGATTGGCAAAGAAAGGAAAAGATTATTTATGAACTCGATAAACAGTTAAGAAGCTGCACTGAGTTCTGGTTTTCGGTTGCTTTTATTTCGATGTCTGGACTGATACTTTTGCTCAATGTCTTTGAATACTTGAAGGGCAAAAATGTCAAAGGGCATATAATTACAACAGATTATCTGACCTTCTCTGAGCCTAAGGCTCTTCGAAAGCTCCTTGAAATTCCATTTATTGATTGCAAAGTTGCAACCAACGAGAGTTTTCATACAAAGGGATACTGCTTCAAGAATATAGATGGCTCATTTACAACACTGATAGGTAGCTCAAATATTACAGGTGGTGCTCTGACTGCTAATAAAGAGTGGAATGTAAAGACAACTTCACTTGAGAATGGAGAATTTACATTTGAATTCATTAGAGAATTCGAAGCACTTTGGAATAACAAGGATGCAATATCATTATCAAAATCATGGATTGAAAAATATGAAGTTCAGTACAAGGAAAAGAAAGCATCAGAAGCTAAGAATGTTCGTTTAAGAACCTTTGTTATAGAACCAAATCTCATGCAACAGAAAGCTGCAAAGGCGTTGTCTGATGTAAGAGAGGAGGGGAAGAATCGGGCTTTACTTATAGCCGCTACTGGTACAGGAAAAACCTATCTAAGCGCTTTCGATGTCAGAAATTACAGGCCGAAAAGATTGCTTTTCCTGGTGCACAGAGAGCAGATACTTAACAAAGCAGCTGAAAGTTTCAAAGATGTTCTTGGGGAGGATATAGAAATAGGTTTCTTGACGGGACAGAAAAAGGATAGGGATGTTCAATATCTATTTTCCACAGTACAGACCATGTCAAAGCCTGATGTCCTAAAGTCTTTTAGGCCCGATTATTTCGATTACATTGTTATTGATGAGGTCCATAAGGCTGGTGCTCCTTCCTACAGAAGACTGATCAATTACTTCAAGCCAGGATTCTTGCTTGGCATGTCAGCAACTCCAGATCGCCCAGATAAAGAGAATATCTACGAACTGTTTGACTACAATATTGCTTGTGATATCAGGCTTAAACAGGCAATGGAGTTTAATCTTGTTTGCCCTTTCCATTATTTTGGCGTCGCAGATATTACTGTTGATGATGTTGAAGTCGACGATAATGATTTCAATAGACTTGCAACACCAGAACGAGCTAAGCGCATAATCGAAAAAGCAAATTATTTTGGATACAGTGGAGATCGTGTAAAAGGATTAATCTTTTGCTCTCGAAAAGATAGTGCGCAAGAATTGTCACGTTTACTTAATGAACAGGGGCTAAGGACTGTCGCTCTGACAGGAGATGACTCTATTGAATACCGAGAGTCAATGGTGGAGAGACTTGAACAGGATGAAAATGATGAAACTGCATTAGATTACATTCTTACAGTTGATATCTTCAATGAAGGCATAGATATACCTAATATCAATCAAGTAATAATGGTGCGTCCAACTGAGTCGTCTATCATATTTATTCAGCAGCTTGGCAGAGGTTTGAGAAAACTGCCAACTAAAGAATACGTTGTAGTTATTGATTTCATCGGAAACTATAAGAATTCTTTTATGATTCCTATGGCCTTGTCTGGTGACAGGACCTATAACAAGGATAATCTGCGTAGATTTACAACAGAAGGAACATTGATGATTCCAGGTATGTCATCAATCAATTTTGATGAGATTGCCAAGGAAACAATCTATAAAACAATAGACAACGCCGGGTTCACAGAGGTGGCGCTGCTGAAGAGGGAATTCGATACTTTTAGAAATCAGATTGGTCGTATCCCTACAGTCAAGGATTTTGATAGATATGGCGTCATTGATATCATGAGAATCGTCGATAAATTTGGATCATATTACGATTTCCTAACTAAGTATTATGGTGACGATTACAAGGTCAGATTCTCAGAAGACCAGGCCAAGATGCTTCGATATATTTCGCAAAAGTTGCTTCCTGGCAAGAGACCTCATGAACTCGTAATGCTTAAGAAATGTATCGAGGATACCGAAGATTATCTATATGGCTCTTGGGTCAGTGAGATGGAGAATACATACAAGATATCTCCTGATATCCGTACTAAGAAATCTCTGTTCAATAATCTCACAAATGAGTTTACGCAGAATGCTCTAAGATCAAAGTTCTCTTCTTGTGTCTTCATTGCGGAATCTATGAATGATTTCAAGGTTTCCGATATTTTCAAGAGTTATCTTAAAAACTCTGAGTTTAGAAACGCTGTAAAGGATATTGTCGAATCTGGACTTGTTAAATGCAGAACCGATTATCAAAATTGCTATAAAGATACTAGCTTCGCTTTGTACCAGAAATATACATATGAAGATGTGCTACGTTTGTTGAATTGGCCTAACGTTATGAATGCTCAGAATATAGGTGGATATTTTTATAAAGAAGAGTTTAAAACAATGATTGTATTCATCAACTATGTTAAGGATGACGATGCAATTCAATATCACGATAGGTTTGTCAACGAAAACAAGTTGATAGCTTTATCCAAGGCTCCTAGAAAAGTAGATAGTTCTGATGCAAATCATATTTACAAGAGAACACCAGAAGATAAAGACAATAGAATCTTTCTGTTTGTAAGAAAGAATAAGGATAATAATGCATCTAAGGAGTTCTATTTTCTAGGAGAAGTGAACGCTATTGGTTCTCCAGATCCAGTACAGGTTCCTGATAACAACAATCCTGGAAAAACAAAGAACGCATTTGAAATAACCTATTTGTTAGAAACTCCTGTAAGACATGATATCTATGATTATCTGACAGCAAACATATAAGCTTTTAATTGAAGCAAGATTTACTAGATATGAATAAGTGTTATTTCATAGATTTGGTCATGTTTCTCCTACTTTGATTTCAAGTGAATCTTCATTAGATTATCTCCATCTATTGTCACCCGTGGTACAATGTAAGTATAACAAAACTGATATGATCGATTTTGGGGAGAGAAAATAAAGGAAATGGAAAATGGAATACTTGGAATGCCAAGAAGGTGTTTCAATCTGGTAGTAATTGTCTGCATTGTTGGCATAGTAATTGGTTCCTTTCTTGATTTTCAAATCAATGTGGTACTTAAGAACGTAAATAGCATAGGTGCTTTCTTTGCATCCTATGGCCTATATTTCTCCTATTGCCTATATCCAGCAGCTGGAATGTGTCTTTACAGAGGACTGAAGAAGAAAGGCTACAGGAAAGCGGGGTTGGCACTTCTGATAATTGGATACTTTCTTGCTATCTACTACACAAACAACTACAGCGGTAGCAAGCTGAGGGCTTTGCTTGGCTACAAGGTAGGAGAGAATGTATTCTATTCCATCTTGAGTTATTTGTTGATCGCAGTGCTATATATCTGGCCTATGGTGGTTTGTAATATCGTTTTAGATGACAGCGATGCTGATAAGCTTATCGCAGTAGGTGCTACAATTCTTGTCGCAGGAATAGTTTCTGACAACGTGAATCTTTGGCTAAAGCAGGTTGCTTCAAGACCTAGATACAAGTATCTCATTACCTTGCCAGATCCAATGAGTGAGTTCAGAAGCTGGTGGCAAATGGTTCCATATAAGGCGGGAAGCAATGATAGCTTCAAATCCTGGCCTAGTGGGAATATGACGATTGCTGCGATGATGTTCTCTCTTCCAATGCTGACTGATTCCTTGAAGAGAAGAAGTGAGAGAAAGAACTATATTGCCTTTGTCTTTGCTTGTGTCTTCGTTCTCGTATACGCATATAATCGCATCCACATGACCAATCACTTCCTTTCTGATGTTTGCTTCGGTACCTTGATTACCTATCTTATCCATGCAGCTATAGGCTGTGCTTTCTTCAGTAAGGATAAGTGAGACATCCGAAAGCATTCCTGTTTCTTTTGCAATAGATGGCCCTAATGTACGATTTAGGGATGAAATTTTACGACTGAGTGTTTCTCTGTTGTTATAATGGACACTTGAATGCGGATACAGCAATAACACTTCTCCAAGGCTTGAATATCATGTACTATGATAAAGATTTTCAACAAAAATTAAAGGAAGTGTTGTCTTATGGGTGAACGAGAAAGCCTTAGAAGCCGGCTTGGTTTTATTCTTCTATCTGCAGGTTGTGCAATCGGTATTGGTAATGTATGGCGTTTTCCATACATGGTAGGCAAGAATGGTGGAGGTCTATTTGTCCTGATTTACCTCCTTTTCCTGATAATACTGGGTGTACCTGTAATGACCATGGAATATGCAATGGGAAGAGCAACGAAAAAGAGTATTCTCTCAGCATATAAGGAGCTTGAACCTAAGGGGTCAAAATGGCATATCATCGGTTACTTTGCAATTGCAGGAAACTATGTCCTCTTGATGTTCTATTCTATTGTCTCTGGCTGGATTCTCCATTATTTCTTTCTTATGCTGTCAGGCAAGTTCGCAGGTGCTGATGCTGCACTCATAGATGGAGTTTTCTCCAATATGATGTCAAGTCCATCGATTCTGCTTACATTTATGCTCATTACGATGTTCATAACTATTTCAACTTGCTCGGTAGGCTTACAGAATGGGGTAGAGAGAGTTACAAAGATCATGATGATTCTCCTTATCATCATTATGGTCGCACTTGGCATCAACTCACTTCTTTTGCCAGGAGCAGGTGAAGGCGTGAAGTTCTATTTAATGCCATCTGTTGAGAATGTTGCAAGCGTAGGACTTGGCAATGTAATTTATGGTGCATTGAATCAAAGCTTCTTCACTCTCAGTCTTGGTATGGGAGGCATGCTCATTTTCGGAAGCTACATCGACAAGAAGAGAAGTCTTGCAGGTGAGGCTGTAGTAGTCGCAGGACTAGATACCTTCGTTGCTATCGTTGCTGGCTTTATTGTCATCCCTGCATGCTTTGCATATGGAGTTGAACCAACAGCAGGTCCTAGCCTTATATTCAGAACTCTTCCATATATCTTTGCAAATCTTCCATTAGGTAGACTTTGGGGTTCTCTCTTCTTCCTGTTTCTGTATTTTGCTGCTCTTTCTACAATGATTGGTGTATTCGAGAACGATGTAAGCTTCTCAATTGATATCTTCGGCATGGATAGAAAGAAGGCTGCACTTATTGCAGGCATTGTTATTACAATAGGCTCCATTCCATGTGCTCTCGGCTTCAATGTATGGTCATCATTCCAGCCACTCAAGGCAGGAAACTGCATCATGGACCTTGAAGACTTCTTTGTAAGTAACTTGGTACTCCCAATTGGATCTCTTGTCTGTTGCCTTTTCTGCACTATGCGCTATGGCTGGGGCTTTGAAAAATACCTCCGTGAAGCTAACGAAGGAGAAGGGCTGAAGGTAAATCCTGCCTTGAGCTTCTATTTCAAGTATATACTCCCTTTGATAATCTTCTTCCTTGTCAGCTATGGAATAGTGACATACTTCTGAATTATCTGACAGAGTTCAGATTGAATCTGTACTTTTTTAAGATTGTTTCAAAACAACTGTGTAACCCCTGTAACCCCTTTTATAATTTGATGAGAGGGGTTATAATTATTTAACAGCAGAAGGAGGTTGTTACATGGCTGACGAGTTATCGCTTGAAAAAGAAATTGCTTCTTTGCCTAAAGGTTATATCTCAAGAAAGAATATCTGTGGCAAGATCAGATATTATCACCAGTGGACTGAAAACGGGAAAAAAATAAGCAAATATCTCGATGATGCAGCCGCGATGGAGCTCTCTGTATTGATTGATAGACGAAGGAGTTTAGAGAAAGAACTTCGAGCACTTAAGCTAATGTTGCCAAGAGGTGGATATACCTTCAAGTCCGATGTCTTGATGGGGAAGGCCTTGATCCCTTTCATTGAATCAGTTCGTGGTTTTGAAAGAAGATTCTGCTTTGCACAGCTTGAAAACTATCTGAAGCAACCTACGAATGGAAAAGTATTCATTCTATATGGTCTTAGAAGAACAGGGAAGACTACGATGATCCGCCAGGCAATTGCTTCCTTTGGTGGTTATGATCTTGAAAGAACAGCATTCATTCAGACAAAGCCTGGAATCTCTCTAGGAGAGATAAATTCCGATCTGAAGCGTCTTGTGTCTCATGGTTGCAAATATGTCTTCATTGATGAAATCACACAAGCTGAGGATTTCATAGAAGGTGCTGCGCTTCTTTCTGATATCTATGCAGCCTCTGGAATCAAGATTGTACTTTCAGGAACAGATTCACTTGGTTTCAAACTTTCAGAAAGCGAAGAGCTATATGATAGATGTATCCTGCTTCACACTACATGGATACCCTACAGGGAATTTGAACATGTACTCAAGATCAAGGGAATCGATGAGTATATCAGATATGGCGGAACAATGATTCTTGGTGGTAAGCATTATAACGAGCTGGTTACCTTCCGAAACAAGAAAAATACGGATGAGTATATCGATAGTGCAATTGCTCGGAATATTCAGCATTCTCTTAGGTTTTATCAGGACGGTGGGCATTTTAGGCACCTAGCCAAGCTGTATGAGAAGAATGAGCTGACAAGTGCGATAAATCGAGTAATTGAAGACATAAATCATCGCTTTACCATTGATGTATTGACTAATGATTTCAAGTCGCATGATTTGGGGATATCGAAGAGAAATCTCCGCAAGGATCATAGATCACCAAATGATATCCTTGACCGAATCGATAATGGAAAGTTTGTAGAAGGGCTAAGAAAAGCTCTGGAGATTTTAAATAAAAATGAACAGAGCATTCTGATTACAGATACACATAGAATCGAGATCAAGGAGTATCTGGATCTTCTGGATATAACCGTGGATATCCCAACGGAATTCATTCCTGTCAAAGATGACAGAATCTACAGGACTGTTATCACTCAGCCAGGCTTGCGATACTGCCAAGCAGACGCACTTGTGAAACAGCTTCTGCGAGATAAGGAGTTTCAGCAGATTTCAGCAAAAGAAAGAAATGCAATACAGGAAAGGATTCTAAATGAGATCAGAGGGAGAATGATGGAGGAGATCATCCTGCTAGAAACCAGGATGGCTTATCCGGACAAAGAGGTGTTTCGCCTGCAGTTTGCTGTCGGAGAATTTGATATGGTAGTTGTCGACCCGGAGAAAATTACAACAGAAATATATGAAATCAAACACAGCAGAGAAAGAGTGAAGGAGCAGTATAAGAATCTCTTGGATAGAGAAAAATGTAATCTGACAGAGTTCAGATTTGGCACGATCACAAGAAAGGCAGTCATCTATCGTGGGGATGATGGATGTGATGGTGATATCGAATATTTGAATGTAGAGAATTACCTTCGCTCTTTAAATGTAAATCCATTCTGAGTGTTTAAAAGTAATGGCCTGAATCCAAGTGGAAACAGGCCATTATATGTTTGTAGTGTTTTGTATGTTACTTCTTTGCGATGTACTTTCTGATATCGAGAGCAACAGCTACTACGATTACAAGACCCTGTACAACATAGTTGTAGTATGGGTTTACACCGAGGAACTGAAGAACAATCTTGAGAAGCTCGAATACGAGAACACCAACGAGAACACCAGGAACAGTACCGATACCACCTGTTGTTGAGACACCACCGATTGTACAGCCAGCGATTGCTTCAAGTTCGTAGCCCATACCCATGGACGCGGAAGCACCACCAGACTTTGCAGCAAGCAGATATCCTGCGAGAGCATACATGATACCAGCAGTGATATAGATTCTGAGGAGAGTATTCTTTGTGTTTACACCAGAAACCTCTGCAGCAACCTCGTTACCACCAATTGCATACATGTACTTACCATATCTCATCTTGTTGTATAAAAACCAGAATAGACATCCGAAAACCATAGCAACAAAGAGTAGGTAAGGGAGGTAGAAGCCTGATACATTACCGATTCTTCCTGTGATGAGTCTAGTATAGTTGGACTGGAAACCGCCAATTGGCTGAGCATCTGTGAAAACAAGACAGATACCATAGACAATTGTCTGTGTACCAAGTGTTGTGATGAATGGTGGAACCTTGAGGCGGGAGATGATCCAACCGTTTACGAGACCGATGAAAGCACCGATTGCGATAACGATCAGGAGAACTGCCCACATGTTCATCTCTGGGATGCTCTTATAGAGACGACCAGTGTAGTCACCACGCTGGATGAGGACACCTGCGATACAAGCTGCAAGACCTACCTGACGACCAGCAGAGAGGTCAGTACCCTTTGTGATGAGACAGCCAGATACACCAAGTGCAATCAGGAATCTGATAGCAGTATTACTTACGAGGTTTCCAAGGTTGCCCCAGGAAAAGAAGTTGTTAGTGGTGAAGCCTACGATGATACTTACACCAACGAGAAGTACTACAATAGGGTTGGACTTTGCAGTAGCGAGTAGTTTGGCTCCAAAACCTGCCTTTCTATCTGACAATGAAGTCATTTCATTTTTCTCCTTTTTTATTCAAACTGTGTGGCAAGAGCCATAACCTTTTCCTGGGTTGCCTCTTTACCGTCGATGAAGCCTGTGCATCTTCCATCACACATGACCATGATTCTATCCGACATACCCAATAGCTCAGCCATTTCACTTGTGATCATGAGTATGCTCTTGCCCTGCTTTGCAAGTTCAGCAATGATACAGTAGATTTCATACTTTGCACCTACATCGATACCTCTTGTAGGTTCATCGAGAATGAGTACATCTGGATCATTTGCAAGCCAGCGACCGATAATTACCTTCTGCTGGTTACCGCCTGACAGGGTCTGGATAAGAGTCTTACTTGAAGGAGTCTTGATGTTCATCTTGTGTACATTCTCCTGAACAAGATTCTCTACCTTACCGCTGTTGATGACACAGCCGTAATCGAGATACTTGTTGAGAGATGCAATAGAGATGTTGTCAGCGATCGAAAGAACTCCCATGATACCGGATTCTCGTCTGCTTTCTGTAAGCATCGCAACACCATGGTCGATGGCATTCTTAGGTCTGTCGATCTTGAGAGTCTTGCCATTGAGTTTGACTTCACCAGAAACATGACTTCTGATACCAAAGATACCTTCCATCAACTCGGTTCTCTGTGCACCTACAAGGCCACCGATACCAAGTATTTCGCCCTTCCTGATATTGAAGCTGACGTGTCTGAAGCTCTTTGGATTGATAGATGTAAAGTCGTTGACCTCGAAAGCAACTTCACCTGGAACATTCTCTCTCTTTGGGAAGAGATTTGTGAGTTCACGACCTACCATCTTTGTGATGATCATATTGGTTGTGAGATTCTTTGCTTCCCAAGTACCTATATACTGACCATCTCTCATGATGGTGACCTCATCGCTTATTCTGAGGATCTCATCCATCTTATGGGAAATATATACGATTGCAACACCGTCGTTCTTCAAATCCTCGATGATATCAAATAGTGAGTCTACTTCTCTCTGTGTAAGAGATGAAGTTGGCTCGTCGAGAATGAGAACTCGACAGTTTGCGCTTACTGCCTTAGCAATTTCGACAAGCTGCATCTGAGAGGTACTGAGAGTACCTACGAGCTGTCTTGAGTCGAATGGAAGCTTGACCTTCTTGAGAAGCGCATCTGTATCGCTGTACATCTTCTCATGGTCAACCATTGGAATAAAGCCCAGAACCTTCTTCAATGGATAACGTCCAAGGTAGATATTCTCTCCAATTGGACGTGCTGGGATTGGCTGAAGCTCCTGATGGACCATTGCGATACCTTTTGAAAGTGCATCGATAGGGTCCTTGATTGTAACAGGCTCTCCATTCATGTAGATCTGTCCTTCATCCATCTTGTAGATGCCGAACATACACTTCATCAGAGTGGACTTGCCTGCGCCATTCTCACCCATGAGGGCGTGAACATGACCGGGCTTGAGCTGTAGCTGAGCGTGATCTAGGGCCTTGACGCCAGGGAAGGCCTTCGAGACGCCTTTCATCTCAAGCAGATATTCTGACATGTGATTCCTCCTCTTTGTTTTAAAAAAAATACGGGAAAGCGCTTTTGACACTCTCCCGTATGGAAAGCATTTGCTTTTACTTTGTGACCATTACGTAGTCAACCCAGTAGTAGTTCTTGATTGATTTGCCATTGAGGAGTTCAACTGCTACGTCAACTGCAGCGTGGGACTGTCCAATGTGGTCGTTGAGAACGGTACCTGTCATGGTTCCCTTCTTGACCATTTCCTGACATTCATCAAGAGCATCAACGCCAACAAGGTAGATATCCTTGCCAACTGTTCTACCAGCTGCCTGGATAGCTGCTGCAGCGCCAAGAGCCATAGCATCATTGTTACAGAAGACAACTTCAACATCCTTGCCATACTTAGCAAGAGCGTTAGCACAGATTTCCTGTCCCTTTGCCTGAGCCCAGTTACCTACCTGATCATCAAGACACTTTACCTTGATACCTGCATCTACGAGGTACTTGACTGAGAACTGAGTTCTGTACTGAGCATCGATGTTCTCTGGGTCACCTTCGATCATGATGTAGGAAACAGTACCATCACCATTTACATCGCCCTTGTTAGGAAGCTCTGCAATGATTCTGCCCTGGAAGGAACCAGACTGTCTTGCATCTGCACCTACGTAACAAACCTTAGCGTTCTTGAGGATGCCTTCATACTGCTCGTCAAGAGTGTTGCCCTGCTTGTCGTAAGCGAGAGGCTCTCTGTTGATGAGTACGAGAGGGATGTTTGCTGCAACGACCTTGTCGATCATAGCGTCAGCAGAAGAGGTCTGAACGAGGTTGAGGATGATTACATCCATGCCCTGAGTGATGAAGTTATCAATCTGGTTGGACTGTTCAGCCATATCGTTCTTGCCGTCAACGATTGTTACGTTGTACTTTACAGTGTCAGTTTCGAGAGTCTTGAAGTAGTTGAGAATCTCGTTTCTGTAAAGTGTCATGAAGTTGTCATCAAACTGATAGATTGCAACACCTACCTTGTAGGTTTTTGCACCGGACTTTTCAGAGCCACCCTGAGCGAAAGCACAGGTAAGTACGAGTGCTGCGATCAGCATGATCATAAGTAATTTTTTCATTATTTACCTCCAAAATAAATTACTTTTGCATTAATAATTTTCTTATACCTTTTTTTGTTTGTAAACAGCTTTCTTCTGACTGAATGTTGATTATATGACCCTCGTAACAGGAAGAGGACGAATCGCTATTCTGGTGCACGAGGATGCCCCAAATTGGGCTTCCATTGCACTGATGTAGCTGTCAGTTTCATCAATCGGAACATAGGCTTGAATTGTACCTGCAAAGCCACCGCCATGAAGCCTTGATGCTCCCTTGTCTTTTAGCAATTCTTCAGAGAGCGCTAGAGCTGTTGTGATTCCCTGCATATCTGGGTGCTGAGGTGAGAACGCATTCTGAAGATAGGAAACTGAAGAGCGTCCACACTCTCTGACAGTATCAAGATAGGTTTCAAAATCATTGTTGAGTAGTGAGTCGACCATTCTGTCTACCCGGTCATTTTCACTGAAATAGTGGAAGGTCCTCAACAATGCTCTGTCGTTGTTCAGAGCTTTTCGCACTCCCTTTAGTGATGAGAGGAATTCCTGCCTGTCTACTTCACTGAGTGTGTTCTTTCCAAAGTAGGATGCAACAGCCTTCATCTCACTTGGTATTGCAGCATAGTCAGGAGTCAGATCGGCATGTGAGCCACCTGTGTTGACGATGACAAGACTATATCCATAGCTTTCAAAGTCTGTCTGGATTGGAGTTATCACAGGGCACTTTGGGTTCTTGAAGTCGATTCTTACAATCCCTCCATTTGCACATGCAACCTGGTCCATGAGTCCACAAGGCTTTCCAAAGTGTATGTTCTCAGCTTCCTGTCCCATTATCGCAATCTCTGTTGTCGAGAAACGACCACCATTAAAGAGGGAAGAGAATATTGTGCCGATCAGGACTTCTACTGATGCACTTGAGCTAAGACCTGAGCCAGGTAGTACTGAGGATGATATGTTTGCTGTAAACCCCTTGATATATCCACCACGATTGAGGATCGAATCTGCAATGCCTCTCACTAGCGCTTGTGTGGTGCCTTCCTCTGACTTTATTGGGTTTGTAGATGAAAGATCCATCTCTATAGGATCAAAACCTTCGCTTATTATTCTGACACGCATGCTATCCTCTTCATGCACTGCAGCAATTGTGTCAAGGCTGATAGAGGAGGCGAGGACTCTTCCTAGATTGTGGTCTGTGTGGTTTCCTCCAAGCTCTGTTCTTCCTGATGCAGAAAAGATAGCTGTTGCTTTCTTTCCAAACAGCTCCTCATGAGTCTTGCCAAGCTTTTCGAAGCGATCTTCTTTTTCTCTTATATTGGCGTTCTGTCCGTATAGTCCCTTAAGGTCCACTTTGTCCTCCCTTTTGTAAAATTGATTATAAACTATCGAGAATGGAAAAAACACAAATTAAAGATACAAAAAAAAGACAGCTTCCATTTTGGAAGCTGCCCTGGATTATGTTGCTTTAGAGATTATCTCTGAACACGTGCGCCAGCACCGCCCATGATAGCCTCGACTTCCTTCTGGCTTGCCATTGAGGTGTCGCCTGGAGTTGTCATAGCAAGAGCACCGTGAGCTGCACCATAGTTGACTGCAGTCTCAGCATCTTCTGTTGTCATGAGGCCATATACGAGACCAGATGCGAAGGAGTCACCGCCACCAACACGGTCAAGAATTTCGAGACCGTTGTAATCCTTAGCCTTGTGTACCTTTCCGTCAGCCCAGCAGATTGCTGTCCAGTCATTGACAGTAGCAGTCTTTACAGTTCTGAGGGTAGTAGCAACAGCCTTGAAGTTAGGATAGGTCTTTGCAACCTGGTTGATCATCTTCTCATATCCTGCAAGGTCGAGCTTCTTGAGGTTCTTGTCGTTACCTTCAACCTCGAAACCGAGACATGCTGTGAAGTCTTCTTCATTACCGATCATAACGTCGACATACTTAGCAACTTCCTTGTTGACTGCCTGTGCCTTTTCGAGACCACCAATTGCACTCCACATGGATGGGCGGTAGTTGAGGTCATAAGAAACGATAGTGCCGTACTTCTTAGCTGCCTTACAAGCTGCGATAACTGTATCACATGCCTTCTCGGAGAGAGCTGCATAGATACCACCTGTGTGGAGCCAGCGAGCACCGAGCTTACCGAAGATGTAATCGAAATCGAAATCTTCTGGACCCATCTGGGAAATTGCTGTGTTAGCTCTATCGGAGCAACCTACAGCACCGCGGATACCATATCCTCTTTCTGTGAAGTTGAGACCGTTTCTGCAAAGTCTGCCGATACCATCAGTCTTTACCCACTTGATCAGGGAAGTGTCTACGCCACCCTGAAGAATGAGGTCTTCCATGAGCTTGCCAACTTCGTTGTCAGCGAAAGCTGTGATGACGCCAGTTCTGAGTCCGAAGCATCTTCTGAGGCCTCTGGTAACATTGTACTCTCCACCACCTTCCCATGCTCTAAAAGCTCTAGCAGTGCGGATACGACCCTCACCTGGGTCGAGACGGAGCATGACTTCACCGAGTGAAAGTGCATCATACCTGCATTCTTCAGCAGGTCTAAGATTAAGATTCATATCTATTCTCCTCTTGGAAATAAAAATGTAAACAGTTTGAAACAATGTTTCATTTTTCTGCCTAAATGATACACGGCTCTTTTGAGTAAGGCAACCAAAAAGAAGATCAAGGAACTTTTTTCTCTATCTTGTCCTTACCAAGGCCGGTGCAACCGAGCAGGAAGCATCAAGGTAGGGGATGAGTGTTGCCTGGAAAGCATGATATAGATCAGACTTTCCTGGCCATACTGTTCCAATTACATTGTTATCCTCATC
>JAFVDZ010000043.1 GCA_017478205.1 Spirochaetales bacterium
CTGTTGACAGCGAGATGCAGGTTCTTATGGTCAAGGGTGCAATTCCTGGTCCAAACCAGAGCACTGTTGTCGTAAGAAAGGCAATTAAGAAATAAGGGTAGTGGAGCAAGATATGGAAGCTAAAGTTTATTCAACAGCAGCTAAGGAGATCCGCACTATCAACCTCAATGACGAGGTATTTGGTAGAGAGGTTTCCGATGGCGCAATCTACAATGCTGTAAACAACGAACTCGCTAACCGTCGTGTTGGCACTGCATGTACTAAGACTCGTGCTGAAGTCAATTACAGCAACACCAAGCCATACAAGCAGAAGGGTACAGGTAACGCAAGAAGAGGTGACAAGAAGTCTCCTATTTCTGTTGGTGGTGGTACAATCTTTGGACCAAAGCCACGTGATTACTCCTATACAATTCCTAAGAAGGTCAAGAGACTTGCTTACAAGAGTCTTCTTTCTCTTGGTGTACAGGAAAACAGACTGGTCGTAGTTGAAGATTTCACTAGCGAAAATGGTAAGACCAAGGATCTGGCTCAGATCATGAAGGCTTTCGAGACTGAAGATCAGAGAACAATCATTGTCATGAAGGACGACGATGTTATGCTCAGAAGAGCTGCAAAGAACATTCCTTATGTTCGCGTTCTTGCATATGACAAGCTCTCCGCTAAGGAACTCCTTTACGGAAGAAAGATTCTCGTTCTTGAAACCGCTGCTGCTAAGCTCGGCGAGTTCTACGGTGAGAGGTAATGGAAATGAGAGCAGATCAGGTAATCATTGCACCTATTGTAAGTGAGAAGTCAACCATCGCTCGTGAGAGTGATTGCAAGAAGTATACCTTCGTTGTCAACCCACAGGCTAACAAGTTTGAGATCATGGCAGCTGTCAAGGAAGCATTCGGTGTTGACTGCACAGCATGTAATGTCATGAATTACAAGGGCAAGCCAAAGTATTCCAGAGGCAAGGGCGGCTATATCAAGGGCAGCACTTCTAGCTGGAAGAAGGCAATTGTCACCCTCGTTAAGGGTCAGACAATCGACGCTATCGAAGGTGTATAAGGAGATAAGAAGATATGGCACTTAAATCATATAAGCCAAATACTCCAGGCCTTCGCCAGAGAGTTGTTCTTGTAAGAACAGATATAACCTGCCAGAAGCCAGAGAAGTCACTCACAAAGGCCCTCAAGGAGAGAGCTGGTAGAGATAGCTTCGGTAGAGTAAGTGTTAGAAGAAGAGGCGGTGGCAACAAGAAAGCATACCGTGTCATCGATTTCAAGAGAGATAAGTACGGCGTACCAGGCACTGTAAAGACCATCGAGTACGATCCAAATAGAAGCGTAAACATCGCTCTCGTTTTCTATGCAGATGGCGAGAAGAGATACATCATCGCTCCAAAGGGTCTTACAGTTGGAACTCAGATTGTTTCTGGACCAAACGCTCCACTCACAGTTGGTAATGCTCTTCCTTTGAAGAACATTCCACTCGGTCTTATCGTTCACAATGTAGAGCTCACCTATGGTCGCGGTGGACAGCTTGTTCGTTCCGCTGGTGAGGGTGCTACAGTCGTAGCTAAGGAAGGAGACTATGTAACTCTTAGACTCCCTTCTGGTGAGATGAGAATGGTATTTGGTGAGTGTGCCGCTACAATCGGTACTCTTGGTAATGAAGATCATATGAACGTTTCCCTCGGTAAGGCAGGCGCATCTCGCCACCTTGGTAGAAGACCAAAGGTAAGAGGTGTTGTCATGAACCCAATCGATCACCCACATGGTGGTGGTGAAGGTAAGACAGCTGCAGGCCGCAACCCAGCTACCCCTTGGGGTAAGCCAGCTAAGGGTGGCAAGACTCGTTCCAAGAAGAAGCCATCTAGCAGCTTCATCGTTAAGAAGCGCAAGTAGGAGTAGGAAATGTCAAGATCTATTAAGAAAGGTCCTTTTGTGGATGAAAGCCTCCTCAAGAGGGTCAATGCAGCAGTTAAAGCTGGTCAGAAGCCGATGATTAAGACTTATTCAAGAGACTCTGTAATCATCCCAGATATGGTCGGTATGACTATTTCTGTTTACAACGGCAAGACCTGGATCCCAGTTTATGTAACTGAGAACCTTGTCGGACACAAGTTTGGTGAGTTTGCTCCTACCAGAGTGTTCCGTGGCCACGCATCTGATAAGAAAGGTTAATAAAGGTACTAAAGATGGATACTAAGAAAGGTTATTATGCAATTGCCAAGTATCTGATGGTTTCTCCTTCAAAGGTACGCCCAGTTGCCGATTTGGTAAGGGGTAAGTCCTATACTGAAGCTGTAGCCATCCTCGAGGCAATGCCACAGAAGGGCTCCAATCTCATTCTGAAAGTTCTCAAGTCCGCAGGTGCTAATGCTCTTAACACTAACAAGAAGCTTGATGAGGATTCTCTCTTCGTAGCAGCTTGTATGGTTGATGACGGTCCACGTCTTAAGAGAGTCTGGGCAAGATCCCACGGAAAGCGTGATATTCTCCTTAGAAGAATGTCTCACATCACCGTTGTCGTCGACGAGAAAGTTAAGGTAGGTAAGTAATGGGCCAGAAAGTTAATCCAATCGGACTCAGACTGGGTGTTAACAAGACCTGGAAGTCCAAATGGTATGTTGATCCAAAAGAATATGTAGAGACTCTTCATGAGGACCTCAAGCTTCGCAAGGCACTTCTTGCTTGCCCAGAGGTTCAGAATGCAGAGATTTCTGATGTTGAGATCATCCGTAAGCCACAGCGCATCACTCTTGTAATCTCCACAGCTCGCCCAGGCATCATCATTGGTGCTAAGGGTGCTAACGTTGAGAAGGTCGCTGAGAGCATGCAGAAGCTTACAGAGAAGAAGGTTCAGATCAAGATCAAGGAGATCAAGAAGCCTGAAATCGATGCTCAGAACATTGCTCAGAACGTTGCAAGGCAGCTCGAGAACAGAGGTGCTTTCAGAAGAGCTATGAAGAACTGTGTTTCCCGTGCTATGGCAGGTGGTGCACAAGGCATCAAGATCAAGTGTTCAGGTAGACTTGGCGGTGCAGAAATCGCTAGATCTGAATGGATGAAGGAAGGTAGAGTTCCACTTCATACTCTCCGCTCTGATATCGATTATGGCTTCAAGACAGCCAACACCAGCTATGGTGCAATCGGTGTTAAGGTATGGGTATTCAATGGTGAGATCTACGACCATGCAGCACCAGAAGAGGATGCCGGTGGCGTTCTCAAGAAGAAGGCTGCTGATAATGCAAGGAGTTAATCGCAATGCTTAGTCCTAAGAGAATTAAATTCAGAAAGAAGCAGCGCGGTACCCGCGATGCAGTAGCTCACAAGGGTAACACTCTCGCATTTGGTGAATATGGTCTTATGGCTACAGAGCCACTTTGGATCACAAATCGCCAGATCGAAGCTGCTCGTGTTGCTATGACTAGACACGTCAAGAGAGGTGGTAAGGTCTGGATCCGTATCTTCCCTGATATGCCATACTGTAAGAAGCCAGCTGAAACAAGACAGGGTAATGGTAAGGGTGCTCCAGAAGGATGGGTAGCAGTTGTTAAGACTGGTGCTATCATGTTCGAGATGGGTGGTATCGATGGCTCAATCGCTAGAGAGGCTCTCACACTCGCAGCATCTAAGCTCCCAATCAAGACCAAGATCATTGCTCGCGCAAATGAGGAGTAAGGAAATGAAGAAAGACTATAAGAAGATGTCCGTAACAGAGCTTACTGCTCAGCGCGAAAAGCTCAGAAAGGAATTGCTGAATCTCAGAATGAATAAGGTAGTTGGTCATCTCGACAATCCTCTCGCATTGAGAAATGTCAGAAGAGATATCGCTAGACTTAACACTCTGATCCACGCTCAGGAAATTGGCATTGCCAAGGTTTCAAAGTAAGTAGAAGAGGCTAGAAATGGAAGCTAGAAAGAAAACTTTTAATGGTATTGTAGTGAGCGACAAGATGGATAAGACCATCGTTGTCGAGGTTACCAATAGAACCCTTCATCCTCTCTACAAGAAGTACGTTACCAGTACCAAGAAGCTCAAGGCTCATGACGAGAAGAACGATGCTCACATCGGCGACACAGTTGTCATTGAGGAGTGCAGACACTACTCCAAGGACAAGTGCTGGAGACTTATCCAGATCGTTGAGAGAGCCCGCTAAAGGAGAATTGACATGATACAGATGCAGTCTTATTTGAATGTAGCGGACAACTCTGGTGCAAAGCGCGTGCAGTGCATCAAGGTTCTCGGCGGCAGCCACAGATATGTTGCTTCAGTTGGTGACATTATCGTTGTTGCAGTTAAAGACGCTCTGCCTAACGGCTCCATCAAGAAGGGAGACGTACTCAAGGCAGTTATCGTCCGCACTAGTAAGGAATACCGCAGACCTGACGGTACCTATATCAGGTTCGATGACAACGCATGCGTTGTTATTGATGCCAACAATAACCCACGTGGTAAGCGTATCTTTGGACCAGTCGCAAGAGAACTTCGCGACCAGTACATGAAGATCGTTTCACTCGCACCGGAAGTGTTGTAGGAGATTAGACACATGAGACTTAAGATGAACGACACAGTCAAGATCATTGCCGGAAAAGATAAGGGCAAGGTCGGTAAGATTGTGAAGATTGATCCTGAAACTGAAAGGGTCATCGTCCAGGGTGCCAACATGGTCAGCAAGACCATGAAGAAAAGAAACCCACAGGATAAGGGTGGTATCATGGTAGTAGAAGCTCCAATTCATGTTTCAAACGTTGCCCTTCTTAGCAAGGACCAGACAACAAGAATTGGATACAAAATGGAGAACGGAAAGAAGGTACGTTTCGCCAAGAAGACTGGAGAGGTGCTCTGAAATGGCAGATTTTGTTCCTAATTTCAAGGTAAAGTACAAGGAAACCGTAGCTCCTGAGCTCATGAAGGAGTTCAATTACAAGTCTGTTATGCAGATTCCAGCACTTGAGAAGATCACAGTATCTGTTGGTGTTGGTGAAGCAACAACAAACAAGAAGCTCCTTGATGCTGCTGTCAAGGAACTCGAGCAGATCACAGGTCAGCATGTTGTAAAGACCAAGGCAAAGAAGTCCATCGCTAACTTCAAGGTTCGTCAGGGCCAGGAGATTGGTGCTATGGTAACTCTCCGCGGTGACAATATGTGGTACTTCCTCGAGAGACTTATCAGCATTGCTCTTCCTCGTGTTAAGGACTTCAGAGGCGTTAATCCTAACGCATTCGACGGTCATGGTAATTACTCACTCGGCCTTACCGAGCAGATCATCTTCCCAGAGATCGACTTCGATAAGATTGAAAGAGTTAGTGGTCTCAATATCGCATTCGTTACATCCGCAAGGACTGACGAAGAAGGCTATGCACTTCTAAAGAAGCTTGGCATGCCATTCGCAAAGTAAAGGAGAATAGAATATGGCTAAGAAGTCTTTGATTATTAAGGCAAATAGAGATCCAAAGTTCTCCACTCGCAGCTACAACCGCTGCAGACTTTGTGGCAGACCACGTGGATATATGCGTAAGTTTGATATGTGCAGACTTTGCTTCCGTAAATTGGCTAGTGAAGGCCAGATCCCTGGCGTTACCAAGTCCAGCTGGTAGGAGAGAGATATGGCAGTAAGTGATCCAATTGCTGATATGCTGACTAAGCTGAGAAATGCTAGTCAGGCTAAGCATGAGAAAGTAGATATTTCAACAAGCAAGATGAAGCTCCAGATCATTAAGATCCTTAAGAACGAGGGCTACATCAAGAATTTCAAGAAGGTAACAAAGGATAACCTCTCCGTTATTCGCGTTTACCTTAAGTATGACGAGTCTCAGGCACCTGTTATTCATGGTATCGAGAGAGTCTCCACACCTGGTCGCCGTGTTTACTGCGGTTACAAGGATATGCCAAGGGTCTACAATGGCCATGGTACTGTGGTCGTTTCTTCCTCCACTGGCGTTATCACTGGCCGCAAGGCTACTGAAGCAAAGGTTGGTGGTGAGCTCATTTGCACAATCTGGTAAGGAGAACAAGCGATGTCACGTATTGGTAAGTTGCCTGTTGTCATTCCAGCAGGTGTAAAGGTTACTGTTAAGGACAGCGTCGTTTTCGTAGAGGGTCCAAAGGGCAAGCTCGAGCAGGCTGTTTCTCCAGCAGTAGCTGTTGAAGTTAAGGATAATGAAGTTCTCGTAACCAGAAAGGACGACGAGAAGGAGAGCAGAAGTGCTCATGGTCTTTATCGCCAGCTGATCAACAACATGATCGTAGGCGTTAGCCAGGGCTACACAAAGACTCTTCTTATCAACGGTGTTGGTTACAGAGCTGAGTTCAAGAAGGAAGGCCAGAAGAGTATCATCGTTCTTTCCCTCGGCTATTCCACCATCATCGACTACGTAGTACCAGAAGGTATCGCTGCTTCTGGAGATGGCACCAAGATCGTCTTGACCGGTATCGACAAGGCACTTGTTGGTCAGACCGCAGCAGAGATCCGCTCCCTGAGAGGTCCAGAACCTTATAAGGGTAAGGGTATCAAGTATGAGACCGAGAATATCCGCCGCAAGGTTGGTAAGTCTGGTGGTAAGAAATAAGGGGTAGAGAAAAATGAACAGAATTGTCGATAAGAATCGCAAGCTGGCCAAGAGAAAGGCACACATCAGAAAGACTGTTTCTGGTACTCCAGAAAAGCCAAGAATGACAGTCTTCCGCTCTAACCTTCACATGTATGTCCAGGTTATCGATGATGTGAATGGAAAGACTCTCGCTTCTGCTTCTACTACCGAAGCTGAACTCAAGGGACTCAAGAATTGCGTAGCTGACGCTGCAAAGCTCGGTGAAGCAATTGGCAAGAGACTTCTCGAGAAGAAGATTGACACTGTAGTATTTGACCGCAATGGTTACATCTACCACGGTATCGTCAAGGCCATCGCTGACGGAGCTCGTTCAGCTGGTGTTAAGTTCTAAGGGGTTTGGTAATGGAAAAGTCTAGAGATAAGGAAGTCAGAGATGGATACGTAGAGAAGCTCATCACTCTCAACCGTGTTTGTAAGGTTGTTAAGGGTGGTAAGAACTTCTCCTATGCAGCTCTCGTAGTTGTAGGTTATGGCGATGGTAGAGTAGGCTATGGTTTTGGTAAGGCTAATGACGTTACCGATTCCATCAGAAAGGCTACCGACCATGCAAAGGCTCACCTGATCACAGTTCCACTCAAGGGAACTACCATTCCTCACGAAATGGTTGGCAAGTTCAAGAGCGCACAGGTTCTTGTTCGCCCAGCTGTTCCAGGTACTGGTGTTATCGCTGGTGGTACAGTCAAGGCTGTTGCTGATGCTGCTGGTATCAAGGACATGCTCAGCAAGTCTCTTGGTTCCAAGAACGCTATCAACTCAGTAAAGGCTACATTTGATGCATTCGAGAACCTTTTCGATGCAAAAGTTGTCGCTAAGAACAGAGGTAAGTCTCTCAAGGAAATGTGGGGTTAATTATGGCAGAGAAGCAGATTAAGATTACTCTTGTACGCTCAGTTGCAGGTACACTCCCAAATCAGAGAAAGACTGTTAAGGCTCTTGGTCTTGGCAAGCTCAACAGTAGTGTTGTACAGGCTGCAACTCCATCCACACTTGGTATGGTTCGCACTGTAGCTCACTTAGTAAAGGTCGAGGAGATTTAAGATGGGACAGATTCATGCACCATATGGTGCTAATACAAAGAAGACCATTGTAGGTCGCGGTGCTTCTTCCAAGGGTAGAGCATGTGGCCGTGGCCATGATGGTCAGAATAGCCGCTCTGGTGGTGGAGTTCGCCTTGGTTTCGAAGGTGGACAGATGCCACTTTACAGACGTGTAGCACGCCGTGGCTTCTCCAATGCACTCTTCAAGGAAACCTATCAGGTTGTTTCCCTCACAGCTGTAAGTGCTAAGTACGATGACGGTGAAACCGTAAACGTAGAGACACTCAAGGCTAAGGGTCTTGTAAAGGGCGCAGATGTTCTTGTTAAGATTCTTGCTAATGGCGAGCTTACCAAGAAGGTCTCTTTCGAAGGAGTCAAGTGCTCCCAGGCTGCTAAAGCTGCTATCGAAGCTGCTGGCGGCTCAGTTAAGTAACTTCAAAGAAGGTAACAATGTCAAACACTCTCACAGACATGATGAGAATGAAGGATATCCGGAAGAAGATCCTGGTATCGATCGGCTTACTTATTGTAAGCCGTATCGGTGCCGTTATCCCAATTCCTGGCATTGATCCAAACGCTCTCGAAAACTACTTCCTGACTATCAGCCAGTCAAGTACAATCGGCTTTGCTGAATACTTGAACTTCTTCTCAGGTGGTGCATTCAGTAACTTTTCGGTATTCATGCTCGGTGTAATGCCTTACATCAGCACACAGATTATCGTTCAGCTCCTGATGCTTGTTGTACCATCACTCAAGAAGTTGGCACAGGATCCTCAGGGTAGCAAAAAGATGCAGCAGTACACTCGCTACGGTACAATCGTCGTATGTATGATCCAGTCATTCGTAGTAACTGTATATGCAAGATCTATTCCTGGTGCAATGACAATAGGTGTCCTTCCTTTCACACTGATTTCAATGTTGTCAGTTACTGCAGGAACTATGATGCTTATTTGGCTCGGCGATAAGATTACACAGAATGGTGTCGGTAACGGTATCTCTCTCTTGATCTTCGCTGGTATTGTAGCCAGAATGCCACAAGCAGTTGCAACCATTATTGCAAGTATTATTGCTGGCACAATGAACCCAGTTGTACTCCTTATCGTAGTACTCATGTTCATCGCTGTCATCGTAATGGTCGTATATGAAGAACAGGGTCAGAGAAAGATTCCAGTCAACTATGCAAGACGCGTTGTCGGTAGAAAAGTCTATGGTGCTGGTTCCAGCTTCATTCCTTTCAAGATCAACCCTTCTGGCGTTATTCCTGTCATCTTCGCTTCTGCACTGCTTACATTCCCGCTCCAGATTGCATCCTCTCTCGGTAACAACGTAAGATGGCTGCAGGCTGTAGCAAACTTCCTGGATCCACAGGGTGCACCTTATCTTATCATTTACACACTGTTGATTATTGGTTTTGCTTTCTTCTATACTCAGATAAGTTTGAATCCTGTCGAGATGGCGAAGAATATCAGAGAGAACGGCGGCTCCATTCCTGGTGTCAAGAATGAGAACATGGAGAAGTATCTTGCTAAGGTACTAAACAGAATCGTTCTTCCTGGTGCTCTCTTCCTCGCTTTCATCGCTTTGATTCCTACTCTGATTCAGAAGCTGTTCCACTTCCCAGCAAGTGTTGCTATGCTCTTCGGTGGTACATCATTGATCATTATGGTCGGTGTATGTCTCGATACCGTAAGACAGCTTGACGGCATGATGAAGATGCATCACCACGATGGTTTTGTTGGCAGTGGTCGCAGAACCAAAAAAATTTAAGGAGCTTGAACTATGAAAGTAAGAGCAAGTGTCAAACCGATTTGTGACAAGTGCAAGGTCATTAGACGTAACGGTGTTGTTCGCATCGTTTGCGAAAATCCAAAGCACAAGCAGAGACAGAAATAAATTAGGAGGCCTATATGGCACGTATTGCAGGTGTTGATTTGCCAAACAAGGCAGTCAAGATTGCCCTGACTTATATTTATGGTATTGGTAAAAAGTCCGCAATGGATATCTGTACCAAGACCAACATCGATCCAGAGATGAGAGCTAACAACCTTTCTCAGGATGATGTTGCATTGATCAGAAAGGTTCTTGAAGAAGAATACAAGGTTGAGGGTGCTCTCAGAACTGAAGTTGCTCTCAATATCAAGAGACTTATGGATATCGGTTGCTATCGTGGTCTTAGACACAGAAAGGGTCTTCCTGTTCATGGACAGAGAACCAAGACTAATGCTAGAACTCGCAAGGGTAAGAAGAAGACCGTTGCCGGAAAGAAGAAGTAAGGGTAGGTTGAAATTATGGCTACAGTAAAAAGAAAGGTTAAGAAGACCGTTATCGAGGGTAATGTCTATATCCAGGCTACCTTCAATAACACAATCATCACTGTTACCGACCTTAGTGGCAATGCTCTTTCTTGGGCATCCGCTGGTGGCCTCGGCTTCAGAGGTGCCAAGAAGTCCACTCCTTATGCAGCTCAGACTACATGTGAGACTGCTGCTAAGAAGGCTCTTGATTATGGTCTCAAGGAAGTTAACGTTTACGTTAAGGGTCCAGGCGTAGGTCGCGAATCTGCTATCAGAACTCTCGGAGTTCTCGGTCTCAAGGTCCGCTCAATCCGTGATGTAACCCCAATCCCACACAACGGCTGTCGTCCAAGAAAGTCACGCCGTGTCTGATGATAGAGGAGCCTTCGGGCTCCTTACCATCCAGCTGTGTTCGTTGAACACATAACTAAGACTATTAAGGAGTAATCATGGCACGCAAGAACCTACTTAAGGGCTTCAAGAAGCCTACCGGGATAACATACGATCACACAGTATCAACCCCAGACTATGGTAAGTTTATTGCTTATCCTTTCGAGAGGGGTTTTGGAACAACTGTCGGTAACACACTGAGAAGAGTTCTTCTTTCCTCAATCCAGGGCTATGCAGTAACAGCTGTGCAGTTCACTACCTTCAACAAGGAAGGAAATGAGCCACACATCATTACCAGCGAGTTTGAATCAATCCCAGGTGTACGCGAAGATATTGCTGATATCATCGCTGCACTCAAGAAGCTTCAGATTTCAATGCCTGAGGATAGCGAAGGTGTCACTCTTACAATTCCTTGTAAGGGTCCTGGCATCGTTACAGCTGAATTTCTTGAGAAGGATCAGGTAACTATCACTAACAAGGATCTTGAGCTCTTTACCATGATGGATGACTGCAACCTCGAAATGGTTGTAGAAATCAGTCTCGGTCGAAGCTATGTCCCTTCTGAACTCAATGATAAGTACTCTGAAGAACCTGGCGTTATCGCTATCGATGCATTCTTTTCTCCAGTAAAGAGAGTCAAGTATTCCATCGAGCCAACCAGAGTTGGTCAGAGAAATGACTATGATAAGCTGATCCTCGAAGTCTATACAGACGGTACAATCTCCCCTGAGAATGCACTCGCTGAGGCTGCAAAGATCATCAAGGAGCACTTCTCCATCTTCATCAACTTCGATGAGAGCCTCGTAAGCACTACTGAGGTCGTAGATGAAGCAGAGGCAAAGATCAAGAAGATTCTTGATACATCTGTTGAAGAGCTCGAGCTTACCGTACGTTCCTCCAACTGTTTGAAGAATGCTAACATCAGAACAATTGGAGATCTTACAAAGAAGACTGAGGAAGAGATTGCCAAGACAAGAAACTTCGGTAAGAAGTCTCTCCAGGAGATCAAGGAGAAGCTCAAGGAGTGGAACCTTACTCTCGGCATGACCGACTACAGCATACTAAAGACTGCAACAGTTCCGGAAAATAAGGAAGACAACAATGAATCATAGAATTGGTTTCAATGCGCTTTCTCGCACTAATAGCGAGCGCAAGGCTCTAAAGCGCAACATGGTGACCTCTCTCTTCAGATATGAGAGAATTGAGACCACCAAGGCAAAGGCTCTTGAAGTTAGAAAGATGGCTGAGAAGATGATCACTCGCGCTAAGGAAGATTCTGTTCACAACCGCAGAATCATCGCAAGAGACATCTACGACGAAGCAGTCGTAGCCAAGCTCTTCAAGGAAATCGCTCCTATGTTCGCTGAACGTAAGGGTGGTTACACCAGAATCCTCAAGACTGGCAACAGACTTGGAGATGCAGCTGAAATGGTTCTCCTCGAGCTCGTTGAGAAGACAAGCAAGAAGGAAGCTAAGGCTGAGAAGAAGGCTTGAAAATAGCCTGACAAACAGAGATTTTTCTCTGAGGCCGTCACCTAGTGTGACGGTTTTTTTATTGGTTGACGCGTAGTTTTCCTATTTGTATCATAAACGTATCATTGGAGGATTGTATGGTAAGTATACTAGTCGCCCTCCTTTGCTGTTTGATTGGCATGGCCCTCGGCTTTATTGGCCGATGGATATACGCAAAGTCTCAACTTACTTCTGCTGAGCAGAATGCAGAACGTCTCACTAAAGAGGCCGTAATTAAGGCTGAAACCCAGGGAAGAGAACTTCTCCTGGAGACTAGAGACAAACTGCTGAAAGAACAGCAGCAGATGGAACGTGAGGCTCGTGAAAGAAGATCTGAACTGCAGAAGTATGAAAGAAGACTTCAGCAGAAGGAAGAGAATCTCGAGCGTAAGCAGCAGGAGATTGAAAACGATCTAAAACAGCTTTCCGATAGAAACGGAGCGCTGGTACAGAAGGAAAGAAGCGTTCAGGAGAAGGAAAATTCCCTGATTCAAGAGCTTGAAAAGATTGCAGGAATGAGCCAAGAAGAGGCCAAGAATGCAATTATCGAACAGATGCAGCAGAAGGCTCATCACGATGGACAGGTCTATATCAACAAGATCGAAGCAGAAGCAAGACTCTCTGCAGACAAGATTGCTAGAGACATCATCGTAGAGTCTATTCAGCGCCTTGCAACTGAAGTTAGCAGTGAGGTCACTACTGATTCTGTCTCTCTCCCATCTGATGAGATGAAGGGAAGAATTATCGGTAGAGAGGGTAGAAACATCAGAACCCTCGAAACTCTCACTGGTGTAGATATCATCATCGATGATACTCCAGAAGCAGTAGTTATAAGCTGCTTCGACCCAGTTAGAAAGGAAATCGCACGTGTCGCTCTCGAACGTCTTGTCCAGGATGGCAGAATCCATCCAGCAAGAATCGAGGAGATGGTAAACAAGGTAAGCAAGGAGATTGGAAGAATCATCGTCGATGAAGGCGAGAAGGTTGTCTTCGATCTTGGACTTGCAAACATGTCTCCTGAGCTTATCAGAGCTCTCGGTAGACTCCACTTCAGAACTAGCTATGGCCAGAATGTTCTTCTCCATTCTAAGGAGGTTGCAATACTTGCTGGTATGATCGCATCTGAAGTTGGTGCAGATCCTGAGCTTGCCAAGCGTGCAGGTCTTCTTCACGACCTTGGCAAGGGAGCTGAAACTGAAAGTGAAGCTAACCATGCTGAACTCGGTGCCGAGCTCTGTAAGAGACTTGGTGAAGATAGCAAGGTTGTCAATGCAGTCCATGCTCACCATCAGGATGTTGAACCTGAGACCATCGAGGCGATCATCGTACAGATTGCAGACGCAATCTCTGCAGCCCGCCCAGGTGCACGTAGAGAGAGCATCGACAACTATATCAAGCGCCTTGAGAGCCTTGAAGGAATTGCAAAGAGCTTTGACGGCGTCGACAGCGCATTCGCAGTCCAGGCTGGTCGTGAGCTCAGAATTCTCGTAAATAACAGCACTGTTTCCGATGATGGTGCCAAAGATATTGCCAAGAATATTGCAGAGAGAATCGAAGCAGAATTGAGATATCCTGGCAAGATCAAGGTCACGATCATACGTGAAACAAGAATCGTGGAGTACGCGAGATAGTGAAGAGCATAAAAGTATTGATGCTTGGGGATGTCTCTGGAGATCCCGGAAAGAGAGCCCTGTTTCTAGGGCTCTCTTCACTTGTGAAGATAACTGGTGCCTCTCTTGTCGTTGTCAATGGAGAGAATGCAGCACAGGGCTTTGGTATTGAGTGTGAGGATTACTACTCCTTCAAGCAGATGGGTGTTGATGTAATAACATCAGGAAACCATATCTGGCAGAGGAGTGAAATATATCCTTTGCTCGATAGCCAGAAGGACCTGTTGAGACCTATCAACTACACTTCATCTGTTCCAGGTCATGGTGTTTGCACACTTGAAAAGGGTGGCATCAAGTTTGCTGTTGTCAATGTGCAAGGCAGAGTCGATATGCCTATCACAGAAGATCCATTCAAGATCTCTCGACAGGAGATTGAGAAACTCAATAAGCAAGGGTATATCACACTTGTAGATCTTCATGCGGAATCAAGCACAGAGAAGGAAGCGCTTGCTTTCCATCTCGATGGCCTCTGTTCTGCTGTGGTTGGGACACATACACATGTCCAGACAATGGATGAAAGAATATTGCCACAAGGAACAGCCTACATAACAGATATTGGTATGACTGGTGTTCAGGATATGGTAATTGGATCAGATCCAACAGTCTCTATCCATCGTCAGCTTACTCAGGTTCCTGTAAGGAGCGTAGTTGCTGAGGGGAATGGAGTCATAAAGGGCGTCTTGATCGAAATCGATACTGAAACTAGAAGAGCGATAAAGATCGAGAGGATTTAACTGATTCTTTTGCCTTCCACCAGGATTACAACCTTCTCGATAGCAGGAAAGGCACAGAGAGTTCTTTCAACTAGAAGTGAGGCTGTTATGCCATTATGCGTCTTGCTGTCGAGGAATTTTCTTGAGAAATCTACATAGCAAATTCCTCTTTCAGTACTCAAGCCGATAAGTTTGACTGATGGGTGGATCAGGTCGAGTTTTCCATCAACCTTGTCTGAAAGCAGTGCCTCTATCGTATCATGGTAGATATCGCCACCACGCCTTCTTGTCTCTATTGTTCTCTCTTCAATGCCATTTTCAGTTGCTATGAATATAGTGACTGATGTGCTTGATGAGTAAGATAAGGATGCACTCTTTTCAAAAAGAGGCTCAAGGCCACTATCTTTATAGGCACTTTGAAGCCTGGGGTAGAAGAGTACTGTCATCAAGATAGTCCAGAAGATGAAGATTATGATTACAAGTACAAGCTTCAAAAAAGCGTAAGCTCGTGCTCTTTGCTCCTTTTCTTCTCTGTCTGGTCCTAAGTATTCGATCATGGTGCTATTTTAATCCATTTTAATGGTAGTGGTGAATAGCTCATCGGCTTTACTACTTCTATCTTGATGGAATACAATTCGTTATAGCAAAAGCAAGTGAGAGGGTAGCCACTTGCAAAAGCTGAATTAATATGACAAGCTACCGCGAGATTAGCAAATTATTGGAGTCTTTCCATGCAGAAACTAGAAATAATTAACAAAGCAGATATCGATACACAGCTTCCTCTTATCAGCATAATTGGAAGGCCTAATGTTGGAAAATCTACACTCTTTAATCGTCTCATTGGAAAGAGAAGAGCAATTACAGATCCAACTCCTGGAGTTACAAGAGATCCAATTCCAGAGCGTTGGCTCCTTGGCAACCATCCTGTCACATTGGTAGATAGCGGTGGTGTAAAGATCGACCAGGAGGGCCTCGATTCTGCTGTCACAGAAAAGTCCATGTCGCTGCTCGAGATCAGTGATCTTATTGTCTTTGTAATGGACTGCATGGAGATCAACGCTGAGGACCAGATGCTCCTCAAAGCATTAAGGCCCTATACTGATAAGCTGGTGCTTGTTGTAAACAAGATCGATGATGTAATACGTGAAGACCTCATCTGGAACTTCTACCAGTTTGGTTATCAGCGAGTTGTTGGCATCTCAGCTGCTCACGGACTTGGAATCGAAGAGCTTGAGGATACTCTGCTTGGCATGCTCTCTCTTGAGAGAATCGAGGAAGCTCCAGACGAACCTGAGACGATCAAGCTTGCCATCATGGGAAAACCAAATACTGGTAAGAGTACACTTACAAATCTTCTCACAGGCAGAGATATCTCGATCGTAAGCTCTATTGCAGGAACTACTAGAGATGTAATGAGAGGTACCTTCACCTATAAGGGCACAGATTACACAGTTCTCGATACTGCTGGGATCAGAAGAAAGAGCAAGGTTGAAGATGATGTTGAATACTACTCTGTAAACAGAGCGATAAAGACAATCGATGATGCAGATGTCGTCTTGTTGATGATAGACGTAACTGAAGGTCTTGCAGAGCAGGATAAGAAGATTGCACAGCTTATCGTCAGAAGAGGTAAGGGTGTAATCCTCGTACTTAACAAGATCGATGCTCTAAAGGGTGTACAGAACGAGCTTGAAGCTATAAAGGATAGGGTAAGATTCCTCTTCCCTGTTCTCAATTTTGCTCCTCTTGTACCGATCAGCGCACTTGAGGGAGATGAGATTGGGCCTCTGCTCGATACTGTATGGGCTGTCTGGAGACAGCTAAATAAGAGAGTTGATACTGCAGAACTCAATAGCGCACTAAAGAGCTGGGGGGAAAACTATCAGCCAGCAAGAGGTGCAAGTGGACACTATAAGGTACTTTATGGAACCCAGGTATCTGTAACTCCTGTTCGCTTCCTTCTCTTTGTCAACAGAATCAAGGACTTCCCTGAAACCTACATCAGCTACATAAAGAATTGCCTGAGAAAGGAGATGGGTTTTTCCTACATCCCTATTGAGATTAATCTGCGTGAAAGAGCAAGAAACAAGAGTCTCAATGAAAATGGCCCAAGGAAAGAAGAGCTTGAGATCAGGAAGGTCATGAGTTCGGAAAAGAAGAATCCTGGAGTCAAGAAGGGTATTTCTCGTAAGCCAGGCGGAAAGGCAAGGCTTGGTAAGGAAAGAGAGAGGGCTGAGAAGATTGTCCGAAATTCAAAGCAGAAGAGAGGAAGATCCTGATGGGATATCTAAGAGAGCATGGTATCAAGGCAATATGCTTCGATATAGATGGAACTCTATATCCCAAGTGGAGGACAAATCTTTACCTTGTCCTCTCGGCCCTGAAGCATCCCTTCTTTTCAATGAAATATAACAAGACAAGGCAGATTATCAGAAAAGAGGATGGCCTAGATGGGGAAAAGGGACTCTCGCTAAAGGATTTCAGACGAAAGGAAGCTCGGGTCCTTGGTTTTGATGATCTTGATAAATATTGTGAAAAATATAATAGGTGCATATACAATCCTTGGCAAAAAGAGGTGAAGGCGCATGTGAGAGCTTTCAAGGAGGTGAAAGAAACGCTTCTTGAAGCAAAGGAAAAGGGCTATCTACTTGCAGCTCTTTCCGATTTCCCTATCGGAAACAAGCTATCTTCACTCGGCCTTGAAGGCATCTTCGATTACGTAGCTAGTACGGAGGATTCAGGGTACCTGAAGCCCAACCGTGTTCCATTCGATTCAATGCTTTCTTCTCTTGGTGTTTCTCCAAATGAGGCATTATACTGTGGAGATAGCTACAGAAAGGATGTGCAGGGTGCAAGAAATGCAGGTCTGCACGCTCTCTTGATACCTGTTTCGGAAGGTAAGGTAAAAGACTATCCTGATGCTAATCTAGTATTAACAGGATGGGATAAGTTCAGTAAAATAGTTCTTTAGGAGGGATACCCTGTGGATCTCATGGTTTACATTTTTCCAGCTGCACTCTTTGTGCTGACGCTGATAATTATGTTCGTTCTAAGAGGAGAGGACTCAAAGAGTCGTACTCTGAAGAATATAAATGAAACACTGAACAGTTTTCGCTCTGAATCCAATCAGACAATAAAGAGGATTCAGGAAGCAACTCATGACTGTGTCGATAGCATCGAGAAGAAGAAGTATGAGACCACACATATCATCGAGGAGATAAACAAGGGACTTCAGACTCTTGCAAATCATCGTGATGACCTAATTAGCCTTGAAGGTCTCTGCAAGACCTATGAGAATGCGCTTGAAAATCTCCGAGTCCAGACCGAGAGAGCAGATGAGAAGGTCCAGACGGTCAATGATGATGTCAGAAAGGCTGAGCTCATTACACAGTCCATCAAGGAATTCGAGGTTTCTTCCAATGATATCAAGAGGGATCTTCTCCAGTCAGAGACAAGCTATAGAGAGCTTTGTGAGAAAACAGAAAAAGATTTCAATTCTATAATCGAATCTCACAGAAGAAGTGAAGAAGAGATGCTCACTCTCTTCTCTGATGAGCTAGAAAGGAAGAAGGGAGAGTTCGCAACTCACGTTGAAGGTGTATTTGACAAGCTCGAGACCAAGAAGGGTGATATCGATAATTATCTTGAAGAGGTCGATAAGGATATTGAAGAGAGAAAGAGTCGATTTAACGAAGCTGCAGACCAGTGCATTGACAATATAGATAAGAAAATTTCCTCTGCCGAGGAGTTTGTAGATGCTCAGAACCAGGACCTCAAGACTTGGAAGAAGGAGTTCGATGCTTACTTCGAAGAGAGAAGAGAGGACGATAAGAAGAGCGAGGAAAGCTACCAGACCAAAGTCGAAGAGCAGATCAATAGACTCGAGGAGCTTGATAAGAGGCTTGTTGAAGAGCTGAATCAGACTCATGAAGAGATCAAGAGAGTGCTTGGTGAACTCAAAGCTTCCTATACTGAAGAGATTGGAAACGACAAAGAGGACTTTGAAGCTAGGCTCGAGGAGCACAGAAAATCACTCGAAGAGGCCAAGAGCAAAGTGGAAGAGGAGCTAGCTAATCTCCATGAGGAGTACAGCAAGGATATAAGCGAATCCCGCGAATCTCTTGAAGAGAGAAATAGTGAAATCCTCAAAGTTGCAGATGACAAGGTCGAAGAGGTCAGAGCATCTGTCAATGAGCTTGCAAAGGAAGCTGAAGAGAAGACAGAGAATGCAAAGTCTGACATGGACAACCATTTTGAGACCATAAAGAGTGAGCTTCAGGCATCCTTTGATAAACTCAGTGAGGAAAATGTTGTTCTCAACGAGAAGATCGATAACAGCCTTACTGATTTCTCTTTAAAGAGAGATGAGATTGGCAAGAATACAGAGGATCTCAAGAACACTGCAGAAGAGAAACTCAAGGCCTTCAAAGATGAAGTTGCCATTTCTGTTGATGATGCAAGGAAGGCATTGAGCGACCACACAGATGAGATGACAGAGAAGATATCGCAGAAGGGTGTAGAGACAGCTAGCGATCTTGATAAGAAGAGCGAAGAGGCAAAGGAGAGCATCCAGAAGACTCGTGACGATGCAAAAGCTCTTCATAGTGAACAGAAGAGCTTGATCGAGCAGGAAGAGAAGGAGTTCGAAGTCGATTGCAGAAAGGCCCTCTCAAATGCACTCTCTGAAGAGATCAACGATATTAAGAAGGTTCTCGATACACTCTCTGCTGTAGCAATTGCGAATATCGAGAAGCTTGCGAAGAGCCAGACTGAATTCAAGGAAACTGTTTCCTGGCTCAATCAGGGTGTCAATGAGACAATTGAAAATGCTGTCGATCGTCTCCAGGAACTCCAGGGCAAACTTGTAATCTCTGAAGAGAAGCTTGAAGAGACTAACGACGATGTCACAAGGACAAAGGAAGAGCTTCTCAACCTCCAGAGGGATCACCGCGAGTGGGAAAGCAAGGTTGATAAGATGATGGCGGATCTTGAAGAGGCTGACCACCGTTTCAAGGCGATAAAGCAGCAGAGGATCAACGAGGAAGGAAGACTTGTCAAACTCAAGATGGAAGCCAACTCCTATGAGATTCAGCGCAGTGCTGATTCTGATTCAAAGAAGGATAAGGTTGCTATCGAGACCTTCCCTGATGATCTTGATGGTGTAATTCTATAATCACCTTGACCATTAGCTAAAGCTTTATTATTTTTCACACATCGGCCTATTAGACTGGTGTGTGTTATTTTGTGTGAGCCCTTTGATGGTGTGTCATATGAAAAAACAAAATAAACGAAAAGAAGAAAAGAATCATGGATAAGAAGACAGAAGTATTTGAGACTAAGGATGATGAAGAGATCAAGGAAGAGGTTGTCGCAGAAACCCTCGAAGAAGAGGATGAAGCTGTAGGCGAAGTTGAAACTCTCAAAAAGGAACTCGAGGAAGAGAAGGCAAAGAATGCTGAACTCACAGATCGTCTTTTGAGAAATCAGGCTGAGAGTGAAAACTATAAGAAGCGTCTTTTGAAGGATAAGGAGGATGCTGTCAGATATGCAAACACCTCTCTTGTAAAGGACCTTCTTGATCCAATCGATAACTTCTCAAGAGCACTGCAGGCTGCAGATCAGAGCAAGAACTTCGATGGTTTCAGAGATGGCGTCAAGATGATAGAGGAGAATATGCTCTCCCTCTTGAAGAACAATTGGGGCCTGGAAGTAATCGAGGAAGAGAACGTAGCATTCGACCCAAATGAGCATGAAGCTTGTTTGATGGAAGAAGTTGAAGGGCTCAAGGAAGATACGGTCACAATGCTCCTCCAGAAGGGCTACAAGCTCAATGGCAGAGTGATTAGACCAGCAAAGGTCAAAGTTGGCAAGCCAAAGAATTGACGTTTGATATTATCGTTATTACATTAAGAATGTCTCGATAGAGACACATTAAATCAGCAAATAATAGTGAGGAAATAAAAATGGGAAAGATTATTGGTATTGACCTTGGTACCACAAACAGCTGCGTAGCTGTCATGGAAGGAAATGAACCAAAGGTTATTGTAAACTCTGAAGGTGATAGAACTACACCTTCCGTAGTTGGTTATAAGTCTGAGAGCGACCGTGTTGTTGGTAAGCCAGCAAAGAACCAGATGGTTACCAACCCTGAGAACACCGTCTTCTCTGTAAAGAGATTCATGGGAAAGAAGTTCCATGAGGTTTCTGATGACGTAAAGCTCGCACCATACAAGGTTGAAGCCGGCAATGGTGATGAGATCAAGATAAACATTCGCTCAAAGCAGCTTTCTCCACAGGAGATCTCAGCTGAAGTCTTGATGAAGATGAAGAAGACTGCTGAGGATTACCTCGGTGAAAGTGTCACAGAGGCTGTTATCACAGTTCCTGCATACTTTAATGATGCTCAGAGACAGGCAACCAAGGATGCTGGTAGAATTGCAGGCCTCGAAGTTAAGAGAATTGTAAACGAGCCAACAGCTGCAGCTCTTGCATATGGTTTTGGTAAGGATACAAACGCAAAGGATGAGACTATCGCAGTCTACGACTTCGGTGGTGGTACATTCGACATCTCAATTCTTGAGCTCGGTGACGGTGTCTTCGAAGTAAAGAGTACAAATGGTGATACTCACCTTGGTGGTGATAACATCGACCAGATGCTCATCCAGTGGATGCTCGATAGCTTCAAGAGCGATACAGGCATCGACCTTTCAAAGGATAAGATGGCTCTCCAGAGACTCAAGGAAGCTGCAGAGAATGCAAAGATTGCTCTCTCTTCTTCTACTTCCACTGATATCAACCTGCCATTCATCGCAGTTGATTCAACTGGTCCAAAGAACCTCATGATGACTCTTTCAAGAGCAAAGTTCGAGCAGATGGTTGCTCCAATTGTCGAGAGATCAAAGGTTCCTTGCCAGAACGCACTCCGCGATGCTGGTATCAGCGCATCTGATATCGATGAAGTCATCCTCGTTGGTGGTTCTACAAGAATCCCATACGTTCAGGAGCTCGTAAAGCAGATCTTCAACAAGGAACCACACAAGGGTGTAAACCCAGATGAGGTTGTAGCTGTTGGTGCTGCAATCCAGGGTGGTATTCTCAAGGGTGATGTCAAGGACGTTCTCCTTCTTGATGTAACTCCACTCTCACTTGGTATCGAGACACTCGGTGGTGTAAATACAAAGCTCATCGAGAGAAATACAACTATCCCTACCAAGAAGAGCCAGATCTTCTCCACTGCAGCTGATGGTCAGACAGCAGTGTCCATCCACGTTCTCCAGGGTGAAAGAGAGCTTGCAAGCCAGAACAGAACACTTGGTAAGTTCGACCTTGTCGGTATCCCATCTGCACCAAGAGGAGTACCTCAGATCGAGGTAACCTTCGATATCGATGCCAATGGTATAGTTCACGTATCTGCAAAGGATCTTGGAACTGGTAAGGAGCAGAAGATCAGAATCGAAACTTCTTCAGGTCTTTCTGAAGCTGAGATCGACAAGATGGTAAAGGATGCTGAGGCTCATCAGGCTGAAGATAAGAAGCTCAGAGAGGGTATCGAAGCAAGAAACAACGCAGAAAGCCTCGTATACTCCACTGAGAAGGCTATCAAGGAGTATGGGGATAAGATCACCGACGCTGAGAAGAGACAGACAGAGGCAGCTTTGAAGGATCTCAAGGATACTCTTGCAAACACTTCTGCAACAACAGAAGAGCTCAAGAGCAAGACTGAAGCTTTGCAGCAGGCATCTATGGCACTTGGCCAGAAGGTCTACGAAGCAGCTCAGGCTAAGCAGCAGCAATCTGGTCCTCAGGGTGGCGCAGATGCAGGTTCTTCTGCTAATACTGGCAGCAACAACGATGCATATGATGCTGATTTCGAAGAGGTTAAATAATCTACCAAATTAGTGTAGAGTAGGGGACATGCCGGTAAAAGCCGGCATGTTCGTCGTTGAGAGGAATAATATGGCAAAACGTGATTATTATGAGGTTCTGGGGGTAAGTAAGGACGCAAGTGATGATGAGCTCAAGAAAGCTTATCGAAAGCTTGCTATGGCAAACCATCCAGATACACACCCAAATGACAAGGAAGCAGAAGAGAAGTTCAAGGAAGCAACCGAGGCCTATGATGTTCTCAGAGATAAGACAAAGAGAGCAAACTATGACCGCTTTGGCTTTGCAGGCGTAGATCCTTCTCAGGCTGGTTTCAATCGTCAGGGATTCTCGGGCTTCTCAGGTTTTGAAGATATCTTTGGTTCCTCTGGTTTTGGTGACATCTTCTCACAGTTCTTTGGTGGCGGTATGAGAGGTGGTAGCTCTCAGGCAGGCCCTCAGAGAGGCTCCTCTCTTCAGTACAATGTTCAGATCTCCCTGCATGATGCCATCTTTGGAACGAAGGTCGATATTTCATATTCACATGACGTTGCCTGCGATACCTGTAAAGGCACTGGCGGTACAGGTTCTAGAACCTGTCCAACTTGTGGAGGCCGTGGTCAGGTCGCACATGGCGGTGGCTTCTTCCAGACTATAACGACCTGTCCAACCTGTCATGGCTCTGGTCACACAATCGAGAATCCTTGTTCTTCTTGTCATGGCACAGGTGTCATGAGAAAGCAAGAGAAACTTGCAGTAACAATTCCTGTCGGTTCTGATGACGGAACACAGCTTGTTGCAAGAGGCAAGGGAAATGCAGGCAGAAACGGAGGTCCTTCTGGTGATCTTGTTATCGTAGTCAATGTAAAGGATGACAAGTATTTCATCAGAGAGGATAGAGACCTTCACCTTCAGGTTCCAATTTCCTTCATGCAGGCATCTCTTGGCTGTGATATCGAGGTACCTGTAATCGATGGTGGTAAGGTAAAGGTGACAGTTCCTGCTGGAATCCAGTCCGGAAAACCACTTCGTCTTCGTGGACGCGGGGTTCCTTCTTTCCGTGGCAGTCTAAATAGCAGAGGGGACATGTATTTGCATATTCTTGTTCAGACACCAAAGCTTGGAACTCTGGATATGAAGGCAAAGAAACTCATGAAAGAGCTGTCAGAGACGATTGGGGAAAACAATTCTCCAGAACCTATTCCATTTGAGAATGACTGAGATATGGGGAGCGCGTTTTAGTGCTCCTCTTTCTTTATCACTTGCATAAATTCATTTTTGACTGTACTTTATCCCCATTATGGGCGAAAAGATTTACGGTTTTCATGCTATAGAGGAGGCCTTGAAGAAGGCAGGTGCTGGTTCAACACTTTTTATCGTTCGCGGAGGCGGAGATAGAATTGCAGCACTTGAGAGAGAGGCTAGGTTTTCTGGTAAGGTTGCAGTCAGAAAGATTGCACGCGTCGAGATGGACAGAATGATGCCAGATGTGGACCATAGAGGGGCTGTACTCGATCTCGGTGGCCCAAGAAAGGGTTCATCAAGAATCCAGGAGATTTCTGTCAAGGACTTCTGTTCATCCCTTGGTCCAGATCAGGGAGCACTCGTTCTGATGCTCGATGGAATTACTGATCCACACAATCTGGGTGCTATTTTACGCTCTGCAGACCAGTTCGGTGTCGACCTTGTAATAATCCCAGAGAGAAGAAGCGTACAGGCAAATGAGACAGTCCAGAAGGTCTCTTCTGGTGCTGCACAGTATGTTCCTCTTTCTGTAGTTACAAATCTCAATAGAGAGATCGATACACTCAAGGACAATGGTTTCTGGGTATACGGAGCAGATATGGCTGGTGAGAGCTCTTATGAGACCAAGTTTGCCAAGAGAAGTGTGATTGTAATGGGAAGCGAAGGTGATGGAATTAGCCAGCTGGTCAGAAAGAAGTGTGATTACATTACAAGCATACCAATGACCGGACACATCGATTCACTCAATGTATCCGTTGCCTGTGGTATTCTTCTCTATGAGTTCAGAAGAGCTAAATAGTGAACTCTTCATCAGTTTCGACAAAGAACTTGGTTCCGATGTCGTTTCTGTACCATGAACCCTGGAATTTTATCTTATCAATATAGCGGTAGACGTTCTCGTTTGCCGCTTTTATATTTACACCTCTACCAACAAGTGTGAAGTTTCTTCCTCCACTTGTCTTGAGTTCATCTGCTTCATCACCAATTACAGCTCCTGTGAACACCAATGGAAGAGTGTCGAAAGCATTGTGAAGGAGTAGTGGGTTTACTGGTTCTACCTTCTTGTTGGTGACAGGATTCATCGGGTAGCCTTCGGATGCAATTACAACAGCAACTGTCGATTCATTTGTGAGCTCGAGAGTCTGCTGTGAAATCTTATCTTCCTTCATGGCCTTGAGGAGCTTAACTGCATCATTTCTCAAAAGTGGTACTATCGCCTGACTTGCTGGGTCGTTGAAGCGCATATGATAGTCGACAACATATGGAAGCTTTTCGTCTGTAACGACTATGGAGATAGTGAGAACTCCCTTGTAGGAAAGGCCCTCTACCTTCAGACCATAGATTGTTGGCTCTACGACATAACTCTTTATGTTCTGCTTGATTTCCTCTCCTGGCTGAATAGGACAGATTGAACCCATTCCGCCGGTTGGGAGACCATCGTGATCGCTTGTGGACATGTAGTCGCTTGTAAGAGGAAGCATTAGGTATCCATTGTTATCTACAAGGAGTGTGCAGGTTATAGAGAGGCCTTTGATGTGCTCTTCTAGAAGAACTGGTCCCTTTTTCAATAGCTCATGTGCAAAATTGAGGAGTGCTGAAGAGTCTCTTGAATCCAACATGACTCTAGATGGTGCGACAGTATTTGACTTTAGAACAAAGCGTTCGCCCTCATTGCGCTTCAAGAAGGCCTCTAGCTGCTCATAACTTTCAAATAGGTTTCTTCTTGGAGTGATGATATTGTGCCTATCTGTGAAGGCACGGGCAAAGGCCCTGTCACTTTCAAGTTTCAAGGCTCTAGTAGGAGTGCCAAAGGTGTCGATTCCTCTTTCGTTGAGATAATCGACGACACCGGTTAACAATGGGGCCTCTGTTCCGATGAAGACATGGTCTATCTTGAATGAGACACATGCTCTGTAGACCTGAACTGAATCTGCCGGATTGATATGTGGAAGATTTGTGGCAAACTTGCTTGTCGCTACATTTCCTGGCGCAATATAAAGGTCTGTGATAAGGTCAGATTTTGATAACCACCATGCTATAGCATGATCTTTTGCTCCAGAACCAAGAATAAGAACACGCATTTTTTCCAACCTCCGTAAGGAGAATGCTAAACTATCGCTTATTTTGCCGTCAAATAAAAGTTTAAATTATTTCAATCCTTCGAGGGCAGCAACGTATTCTTCTCTCTTTACAGCCTTCACGATTTCAGCCTTTACACGGCTTGCACCCTTGAGGCCCTTTACATATGCGCATACATGCTTTCTCATTTCATGTCCTGCAGTCTTTTCATCGAGGATTTCACACATGTAGTCATAGTGGGCAAGGATTGTCCTGATTATTTCATCTACTGTTGGTCTTGTATATTCCTTTCCTTCAAGGAGTGCTTTTGCTTGAGAGAATATGAATGGGTTGCCAATTGCACCGCGAGCAAGCATAACGCCATCACATCCTGTTTCAGACAGCATCCTGACTGCATCCTCTGCCGAAAAGACATCTCCAGAGCCGAAGATCTTTATATCTGTGTTTTTAAATTCGTCCTTGAGCGCCTTTATCTTTGCCCAGTTTGCAACTCCTGAGTACCCTTGGCTTCTAGTTCTTGCGTGTAGTGTGAGCAGTTTTGCTCCGTTATCGACACAAACGTGAGCAAACTCAAGATAGTTCTCACTTTCCATATCCCAACCCAAACGGAATTTGACTGATACTGGAACACTGGAATTCTTTGTGATGAAGGAGACGATCCTTCCAATTTTGTCAGGCTCCTTCATCATCGCAGACCCAGCCCCTGTCTTTACGACCTTTGGAACAGGACAGCCACAATTTATGTCTATCATTGTTGGTTCATATTTCAGGATGCTATCTAAAGAGCGTGTGAAGGGGTCTACATCTGGACCGAAGAGCTGCATGATCAACTCCTTTTCACCATCAAAACGCTTAAGAAGGTCAGCTGTCTTGTCATTTCCTCTGGCAAGACCCTCTGCTGAGACCATTTCGGTGACACAGCAGCCAGCTCCATATTCAGTTGCGATCCTTCTGAAGGCTCCATCTGTGTAGCCTGCAAGAGGTGCAAGGAAGAGATTGTTTCTGAAATGTATCTTGCCTATATCCATGTGTGATAGGAAAACCTAAAATGGTTATTTTGTAAAGCAAGATATTTTCACTACCTTGCTAAACTTCATCAGCCATGATAGTTTTATTTCATGGCTAAAAAAGTAGTTGAAAGGGACGAACTTGCCTACGTCTATGTGGTCAAGAATACATCCTATAATGATAAAATGCTTGCTGCCTGGGATAGTGAGCTATATGCAGGCTGTCAGGTGGTATACGAAACCAAATATGGTCTAGACCTCGGTGTGGTCATAGGACCAGCTCCTGTAGGCAAGAAAAGGTATGAGCCAGGAAATGCGGAGATTACAGGAGCTTGCATGCGATCTGGATCATGTAACTGTGATTCCTGTGCAGGTGTACAGGCTGAGGTAAGGAGAGAAAACAAGAGGGTCAAGGTGAGTGGAGATGTCACTTGGCTTGACCATATCGCAACTCCTGCTGAGATTAACAAGGCAAAGGAGAATGCAAGCAAGGAAGATTATGCACTCGAAATCTGTCGAGAGAAGGTGAAGAAGCACAAGCTTGACATGAAGCTTATAAGCGCACACTTTCTGCTCGGAGAACCAAAGGTAATCTTCTTCTTCTATTCAGATGGCAGAGTCGACTTCAGAGATCTTGTAAAGGACCTTGTTTCTGTCTTCAAGATGAGGATCGAATTGAGACAGGTGGGAGACAGAGACGAAGCTAGCATGCTCGGTGGTCTTTCTGTCTGTGGCCGTGATTTCTGCTGCCACTGCTTCAATACCAATGGGCAGCAGATTCAGATCAAGATGGCAAAGGAGCAGGACCTCTCTTTGAATTCATCAAAGATTTCAGGACCATGTGGAAAACTCCTTTGCTGCCTTGCATATGAATATGACTATTACGTAGAGGAAAAGGCTGGATGCCCACCAGAAGGGTCGAAGATCAAATTCGACCACGAAATCTGGAGAGTCTCTACAGTCAATATTCTCTCGAGAAAGATTACAGTGAACGGTAGTGAAGGAAGAAGTGTAAACATCCCATTCGAGTATGTTTACCTCAATTCAGATACTGGACATTGGGAGGTGGATGAGGAGTTTGAAGAGAAACTCTTCAGTGCTGAATAAAGAAAGTTGCCTAATGTTTACATCACAGTATTGACCGAAGTTGGGTTTTTTGCTAGTTTTGTTAATCGCGCAGCTTTAGTTAAAGTTGTAATACAAAAGAAATAAACTAAAATAGAATATATTTTAGAACGGAGGAATAAAGTGTCTAACAAGTCCGCTGAAAAGAGAGAGCGCCAGAACATTAAGCGCAGAATGCATAATCGTATGATCAAGAGTGCAGTCAGAACAGCTATCAAGAAGTTTGATGCTGCTGTTGTTGCAAACAAGAAAGAAGATGCACAGGCTGCTATGGCTCTCAGCTTCAAGCTTTTGGATAGCGCTGCAAGCAAGGGTGTTCTTCACAAGAATACTGCTAGCAGAAAGAAGTCCAGAATGTATCAGGCTTTTGCTAAGCTTGCTTAAGGTGTTTGCCAACTAATACTAATAAAGTACTCGTCCCCATTAATTGGCAATCTGGATGGAATTTTGGCGAGAAAAAGACAATCAAGATTCCTAGGAGTTTATCATGGAAAAAGAGAAGCTTACCAAAGCTGCTATGATAGAAAGTCTTCATAACAAGCTTGGTATTCCAAGAACAGATATACATCAAGTTATTGATGAATTGTTCGAAGAGATCAAGGAAGGTCTTAAGGATGATAGAGTAATTGAGCTTCGCGGATTCGGTACCTTTGAAGTAAGAACTAGAAAAGGAAGAGAAAAAGCTCGTAATCCAAAGACTGGAGATCTGGTAGCTGTAGATACTCATGGAGTTGCAATTTTCCGCCCAGGAAAGGAGCTTAAAGATTCTGTATGGGATCTCCGTGATTCTACAAGTGAAGATTTCGAATAAAACTATTGGAGAAATCTGTTTTGAAGAACTTTTATAACAGAAGAAACCTCAGAACCTACTGTTCTGAGGTTTTTGTATTAATAATTTCTGCATTTATCTATTCCATGGCCTTCCCAGGCTTTGTAACAAGCAAGGGTTTTGGCCTCATTGCCTTTTTTGCACTCATACCAGTGCTTGCCATAATAAGGAACACTTCAGCTTTTGCAACCGGCATCTACGGTTTTCTCTTCGGTGTCTCCTTTTATATCTTCTTCAATTATTGGCTTCCTGGCTTTCATAAGCTTGCCATCTTGATCGTAACTATAATCAAGGGCTCAGAAATGGTCTTGCTGTTTCTTGCTCTCAAAGCCGCAGACAGCTTCTTCAAAAAGAGAGGCTACATCCTCCAAGCTCTCATCTGGGTTAGCTATGCATACCTTGCTGAAAGCTGGTTTGCAGGCTATCCATATGGCAATATTGGATACTCCCTATACTTATTCCTTCCTTTGATGCAGATAGCTGAGATAACAGGTGTCTGGGGCATCATATTCATGTTGCTTCTCCCTCAGACTTTCCTTGCTCGCTATGTTGCAGATACCTTTTCGGGCAAGAGCGAATCTATCGTAAGCTACCTAAAGAGGAACAGAATCTTTACCTGCGTCTATATCGTTCTTTTCATCCTCTGGCTCCTCTTTGGCTTTGTAAGACTTGGAAAGTGGAGAAATGAAGAACCGGATAGGACATGGCGTGTTGCAACAGTCCAGCACAACCACGACTCATGGAAGGGTGGTCTTTCAACCTATAGGACCAACTTCAGTAACCTCAGACGACTTTCCCTTGAAGCGATCAGGAGAATCCCTGAGATCGTTGTGTGGTCAGAAACTGCCTTCATCCCATCTGTCGATTGGCATATGAACTATTCCTATGAAGAGACTGATAAGATTTCAAGTAACGAAAAGACTGCAGCTTTGGTCAAGGAATTTGTCGACTTTGGTGAAGAGCTTGGACTTCCTCTCTTAACTGGTAACCCTCGCGGGGTATTGAAAGATCCTACAAAGGGACCAGTGCTTGAAGATGGCGACCTCAACCGAAGTGACTATAACACAGTAATTCTCTTCGATGATGGAAAGATAAAGCAAAGCTATGCAAAGCAGCACCTTGTTCCTTTCACAGAGCACTTCCCATATGAAAAGCAGCTTCCTTGGCTATACAACATGCTGCTTGCCAATGACTATAATTGGTGGCTTGCTGGAACTGAGCCAGTTGTCTTCGAGGCGGCAGGAGTAAAGTTCTCAACCCCGATCTGTTATGAAGATACTTTCGGCTTCCATAGCGCAGAGTTCGTAAAGAATGGTTCTGAAGTAATTGTCAATTTGACAAATGACCGCTGGTCTGGCTGTGCAGAAGCTGCCATCCAGCATGCTCAAATTGCAACGCTACGCTCTGTCGAGACAAGAAAGAGCATGGTCAGAAGTACCAATTCAGGATATACATGTCTTATCCTTCCTACAGGTGAGATAAAGGATCCTGTAGAGCAGTTCAAGATGACATGGCACATCTACGATGTACCTGTATATAATTCAGAACGCCCTAATACATTCTATGTTGAGCATCCTGATCTCTTTGCTTTCATATCAATCTATATCAGCGGAGCATTGCTGATTTGTGGCGCTCTCATGAAGATCGTCAGAAGGAAGAATAAATGACCAAGAGTGTTGAGCTTATCGTAATTGGAACAGAGCTGGTTCGGGGTGTCATTCAGGACCAGCATTGCCAGCTTGTCTCCAGAGAGCTTACACATATTGGCTACAGGATGAAGGAATTTATAGCAATTCCAGATGATGGCTCTATAGAGCATGTGCTCTTGAAAGCAAGTGAAGAAAGTGATGTCATCATCGTGACAGGTGGCCTTGGCCCTACAAGTGATGATATGACAAGGTATGCCATTGCAAAAGCATCCGGTGTCAGCCTTGAGAAAAATAGTGGTTGTTTTGACAGGCTCTATGAGAGGATTGGAGAAAGGATCTACGGCGCAAATGAAAAGCAGGCTATGATCCCTAAAGGCTTTACCTGTCTCTTGAATCCAAACGGAACTGCAGAGGGCTTCTATGGAAGGAAAAATGGTTGTCTCATAATTGCACTCCCAGGTCCTCCAAGAGAGATGAGGCCGATGTTCTATGATTATGTTCTTCCCCTCCTTGAGAGGGAGATAGGGCATGATGGCATCAAGAGGGATGAATATACTACCTACCTTATCGCTGAAGCGAAGCTTGAGGAGCTCACAGAAAGAGTCGATAGCTCTCTTGAGTGGGGAACTCGCTTCCAGGACTACAGGATAAGCTTGTATGTTCAGGGAAAAGATAAAGAAAGAAGAGATAAGGCAATTGCTGCCCTTCGCGATCTTGTTGGTAAGGAACTTGTCCAGGATGGGGATGTAACTGCACTCTCGACTTTAGCTTCCTACCTTAAGCAGCACAAGCTCTCACTTTCTATCTCGGAAGGCTTCACTGGTGGCCTTATCTCCTCTTTGATAACTTCAGATCCTGAATATGACCAATATTTCAAGGGTGGGATTATAGATTTCAATTCAAAGGCTAATGCTGATAACACCCGAATTCTATTTTCTTCAGATACCGCACTCTCTGTTTCAGGAAATACAGAGTGTGTCACTTTCAGTTTCGCTAAGAAAACTCGAAGCGAAAGCGTAGACCTTCATTTCAGTGCAATTTCAACAGAATATGTGAAAAAGCGCAGTGTAGCCGCAGCTCTTATCTTGATGCATGAATTTCTTGTAGGAGCGTCACTTGTTGACACTGTAAAGCATTGGGAATATATTTAAGGTGTATTAAGCAAGAAGGATCTGAAAGATTCTTTCTTTATCGAAGATATAAAACAAATCATAAATCCTACTATCATCTATATTTCATGTTCCCTTTCGTTGTATGTGATGATAATCAAAAATGGAGAATAATAGATGGAATCAGAAGAATTCTCTGAATCTGTAGCTACTGAAAGCGTACAGGAGAATGAATCCAAACCAGCAAAGATCGTTATCAAGAGAACCCCTCGTGTAAAGAAGGTGGCTCCTGTTGCTGTAGAAGAGAGTGCAGAAACACCTGAGCCTTCTCAGGATGAAAGTGTTGCTGAAGAGGTAAAGACAAAAAAGCGTGCCCCAAAGAAGGTAAAGACCCAGAGTGGTGAAAAGAAGAGGGGGCGCAAGAAGAGAACTGAGGAAGAAAAGCCACAGGAAGAACTCCCTCTTGAGTTCGACGAAAGCAATCCTGAAGCAGAATCTGTTGAGATGCCAAAGCAGAATGTGGAAGAAGTAACAGTCGTTGAGACTCCTTCTGAAGAAGAAAGTTCTGCTACCAATGCTGAGGAGAATTCAGATTCAGAGTCAAGTGTCGACGAAAATGCTCCTCGCTATGAAAGGCAGAATAGATATAACAAGTATGATAAGAGAGGCCGTTTTGACAAGAAGAATGGCAGAATGAAGGAGAGAAGACAGGAGGAGACAATCCCAGAGGTCAACCTTGAGGAGAATCCTGATGCTCCAAAGCTTTTCATCTCCGACCTTGCTGTACTTCCAATCGAGCGTCTCAGAGGGATGGCAAAAGAAAAAGGAATAAGCGAGGAAGTCATCTTGGACTGCAGGAAGCAGGACCTTATCAAGGAGCTCATGAAGATTCATGCTCTCTCTGGAGGGGCTCTCATGGTAGAGGGTACCATCGAGGTTCTTTCCGATGGATATGGCTTTATCCGCTATTCGATAAACAGCTATCTCACAGGAACTGAGGATGTATATGTTTCTCAAGGGATGGTAAAGGGCTGTGGACTCAGAACTGGCGATACTGTCTATGGACAGCTCAAGAGCCCAAGAGATAGTGATCGCTTCCATGCAATGCTTCGCGTCCTCATGGTCAACGGACAGACCCCTCAGCAGGCAAAGCTCAGAGTACCATTCGATACTCTCACACCACTTTTCCCTAATGAGAAGCTACATCTTGAATATGCAAGCTCTTCTGAAACACCAGAGAAAATGGATCTTTCTACAAGAGTTGTCGATCTTTTCTGTCCAATAGGAAAGGGTCAGAGATCTCTTATCGTAGCTCCACCAAGAACTGGTAAGACTGTTCTGATGCAGAAGATTGCGAATGCTATCACAACAAACCATCCTGAAGTACATCTGATCGTCCTTCTGGTCGATGAACGCCCTGAAGAGGTCACTGACATGAGACGAAGCGTAAAGGCTGAGGTTGTTGCTTCAACATTCGATGAACAGGCTACAAGACATGTCCAGGTTGCAGAAATGGTAATCGAGAAGGCCAAGAGATTGGTTGAGCAGAAGAAGGATGTTGTAATCCTTCTTGATTCTATCACTCGTCTTGCAAGAGCCTACAACCAGACAGTTCCTGCATCAGGAAAGATCCTCTCTGGTGGTGTTGATTCCAACGCTCTTCACAAGCCAAAGAGATTCTTCGGTGCTGCAAGAAATATCGAGGAGGGTGGTTCACTTACCATCATCTCGACTGCTTTGATCGAGACTGGGTCCAGAATGGATGAAGTCATCTTTGAAGAGTTCAAGGGTACTGGTAACAATGAAATTGTACTCGACAGAAGGATGGCTGATAGCAGGAAGTTCCCTGCGATCAACATCAAGAAGTCTGGAACTAGAAGAGATGATCTTCTTCTTACCAAGGAAGAACAGACAAGACTCTTTCTTCTCAGGTCGGCTGTCAGCAATATGGACGACATTGAGATGTCAAGCTTCCTAATTGACAAGATGAAGAAAAATAACAATAATAAGGAATTCCTAGGGTCCATGTCTGCCGCAGCTAATAATACAGCTACTCAGATCATGAGCTCTGTTAAATGAAATCTGGTTCACTGTGAAAGCAGTGGATGTAGGATATATAACTCGGAGGAGAAATAAAATGAAGGCTGATATCCATCCAAATTACGAGCTTAGAGAAATTAAGTGCTCTTGTGGTAACGTCATCAAGACAAAGACCACTTCCAAGAACCTGACAGTTGAAATCTGTTCTGCTTGTCATCCGTTCTTTACTGGAACTCAGAAACTTGTTGATACAACCGGTCGTGTCGATCGCTTCAACAAGAGATATGCTAGTTTCAATAAGTAAGTTTCGAATGGTCATAAAAGCGGAAAGCAAAAGAGCCTTCCGCTTTTTTTTGATATTCATTTTACAATTGGTCTAATTTCGAGGGGATTCTTGCACAATGGATAAAATCATAGTTTGCCATGAGGAGTACTATGAAACATCTCCGGAACTTATAACTGAGGTTCCTGGCGTTTGTACGCTCATGGGTGCCTTTTCCGATTTCTGCAAGGGCTATTGCCTTACAGGAACTGGTTCGCTTGCGCTCAGAGTTGCAATTTCACGAAGAGATGATTCTACTATTTCCCTTTATGATGCAACTAGAAATGAAAAGAAGCAGTTTTCACTTGGGTCTTTGAAGTTCAAGAAGGATGACAAGTGGGTAAGTTATATCAAGGGAGCCCTGTCGCAGCTTATCAGTGACGGATATACAGTTCCCTGTGGTTTGAATATTACACTCAAGGGTGCGCTGCTCTATTGCGATAATCTCACTCTTTCCTCAGCCATTTCTGTCGGGCTCCTGAAGGCCTTGAATGAGCTGTTTTCCTTCAATATCGACAACAATACTATAATCAGGATTTCCTATCAGGCCCTGAATCTCTATTCAAAGATCCATCCTCGTGTCAGAGATTTGATCACCATGCTCTACGCTGAGGAGGGAAAGGTCATCTACTTCGACCTGACAAGCATGAATTATACTCTCCTCGATTATCCATTCTTCGATTCAGATAATGGTGGTGCATATGGAATAATCGTAGACCCACAGATTCCTCCTCAGATTCTGAGAAATGATATTGAGGAAACTCGTCAGGATGCCCACGATTGCTGTATAAACCTCGCAAAGTGCATTACAGATGGAACTCCACTTAGAGAGCTTTCTATCCGTGAACTTAAAAGCCGCGTAATTACTGGAATCACAGAGCACGAAAGAAGGACATGTGAGCATGTAATTGTAGAGACAGCGAAGGTTCAGAAGGGAGTTAGCTTTCTTGAAAAGGGTTTTGCTCCAGGCTTTGGGCGTGCTCTTTCCGATATCTACATCAGCCTAAGGGATACATTCAATATCATCTGCCCTGAGGTCGATTGGCTCATGAAGAGAGCGAGTGAAGTTCGTGATGTCTACGGTGGCTCTCTCATCAGCTATGGCGCACTTGGTTCTCTCTATTTGGTACTTACCAAAGAGGCCTTTGAGGAGTATAGCCAGAAGTTTGCAGAATATGAGGTAATCTTCGGCTTCAAGCCTGAAACAAGAATCTTCTACCCTCATGGACCTGCAAAGGTAGTGAAGATCGATTAGGTGAAGATATTACTAGTCAATGATGATGGCTACAATAGAGGAGGACTTCCTTCTCTTCTTAAGGTTCTAAAAGAGAGAGGACACGAGATCTGGGTCAGTGCCCCAGAGAGAAATAGAAGTGCCTTTTCTCATTCGATGAACCTCTCAAAGCCAATTGTTTTCACTTCTTTTGGCAAGAATAAGTATTATTGCACTGGAACTCCTGCAGATTGTGTTCTCTATGCGATAAACGGGAATATCTTTCCCTCCATGCCCGATCTTGTCATCTCTGGCATAAACAATGGTCCAAACTGCTCAACAGATATCTCCTATTCTGGAACCTGTGCTGCTGCAAGGGAAGCTATCTACAAGAAGATTCCTGCAATTGCTCTCTCTCAGGACTTTCCAAGAGATAGAGAGCGTGGCTTTGATTATGAAAGCTGTGCAAAATGGACAGCTGACAATCTTGATAAACTCTTTAAGCTGACAAGCCTCGATTCCTTTGTGAATGTAAACTTCCCGAACCCTTTCTCTGATATAGTTGAAGTGGGTGAAATTGGTTTTGTCGAATATCCAGATTACCCTAGAAGAACAAGGATAGATGATAAATCCTTTGTCATGGAGCTACCTGAAGGAGGAGCATCTGGTATCGACATGAGAGGAAAGGGTAAAGGGGACCTTGAGATCATGAGAGAGGGAAAGATTTCGATAAATATAATCGATTGTCTCCCTGTTGTTGATGAAGAGATGATCAAAAAGGCCAGAGAAATGTTCAGATGAAAAAGGAAGAGTGGGAGAAACTTTGCACAAATTGTGGTCTTTGCTGCCATGAAAAGGTATTGTCCGAAGACTTGCTTTTGATAGACTTGAATGTAGCTTGTAGCTTCTACGATGAAGAGAACAAGCGTTGCAGTGTCTATAATGAACGCTTCAAAAAGTGTCCCAGATGTGAGAAGGTAAATCTCTTCAGAGCGATGTTTGCTTCATACCTTCCACCATCCTGCGGCTATGTGCTATGGGCTCATAAACATCACATAAGATTATGCAAAAATTAGGATGTCCTCAGCTAGAGAAGACGATGATATTCTTGCATTGACGGATGCAGGAGCCGGTGATCGTGTAATCCCTTTTAGTGAGGACATCAGGTACCTTCAACAAAAAAATACAATAGCCGGTCATCGAATAC
>JAFVDZ010000007.1 GCA_017478205.1 Spirochaetales bacterium
GACATCCAACTCATCTTCAACAATGAGTTTCACTGCTGCAATCTTGAATTCTCTCGTGAAAACTCTTCTCGACATGATTTTCTCCTCCTGAATAATCTCTTATTCTCTTAACTTGCTGTCAAGAAAATCATGCCATGTCCAAAAAATGGGAGAGTTTGTACCTTTAGAGACCAAAGAACTGGCACTAAAGATGTTTCGACAAGGCCTGAGAGCCAGAAAGATTTCTGAGACATTAGGCCTGGACAGGTCTCATGAGTTTCTTTACCTCTGGTAATGGCGTTGTCATCCCAACTCTCATTCCAATCATTCCAAGTCTCAGTGCAAGTTCTTCGGCGCTTGTTACTGCTGTTGGAATGGGTTCTGGAGCCGCAGGAATCTCTCCATTCTCCGTTATTGGTGGTCATATGATGAGCTGCTATGACTCTATCTACAAGCCATTAGAAGAAGATAGAACAAAGACTTTCAACAATCTTCTTCTATTTGCAGTCATGTGTATTGTATGCAATGCCATCCTTTCTTTGGTTGGTATCTATAGCCTTAGAATTTTTGGGTGATGAACGATGATATAGACTTTTAAGAAATTCAGTGATCATTGATAGCGTCTCTGGAGAAAAGACATCCGCTGATATCTTGATTCAGGACGGCATCATCAAGGAAATCGGTTCCGGTCTTACTGCAGAGGCTGGTACAGAGATTGTGAATCTGGAAGGATCCTATGTCTCTGATGGATGGGTAGAAGCCCATACCCATGTCGAATGGGAAGGTGGACAGGTTGGATTGGATCCAGAAAGAACCTATCCTGCTGATGGTATCACCTATGTTGTTGATGCAGGTACTGATGGCCCCCTGAATTATGAATTTGTCCATAATAAGCTTGCAGCTCTATCGATTCCTGGAAAGTCCTATCTGCATGTAGCACGTTATGGCTCTGTCAGAAGAGGTAAGGAGCTTCTAGAACCAGAACTTCTTGACAAAGAGGCTTTCAGAGCAGCTTACAGGGATTTCAGAGATGAGATTATCGGAGTCAAGATCAGAATTGATCCAAGAGTGAATGCCGATATCGTTTCTACCTTGAGGGCCTCAAGAGAACTTGCTGATGAGTTGGAGCTCCCTCTGATTATCCATCCTACACAATGCCCGGAAAGCTTGGATCTGATTCTCTCTTACATGGGGAAAAATGATGTCTATGCACATACTTACTCTGGCATAGCACCATGTATCCTAGATGAAAAAGGAATCGTGAGGGATTGTGTCTGGGAGGCAAGGAAAAGAGGCGTTTGGTTTGATTTGTCTCATGGAAGCAACAACTTCACATTCGAGGTTGATGCTAAGGCAATGGCTCAGGACTTTGTGGTAGACACAATCTCTACAGATTTGCATTCTGCAAATATTCTCGGAGCAGTCAAAAGTATGCCTGAGACTATGAGCAAGATGCTCTATCTGGGAATGTCTTTGGAAATCATCATCAACAAGATTACAGAGCAGACAATCAGAATGCTTGGTCTCAAAGACAAGACTCTTGGCATCAAGGTAGGAAAGAAGGCAGACCTTACTGCTTTCCGCGTAGAATCAGGATGCTTTTCTTTGATAGATAGTGTGAAGGTTAGTGTTTCCATTGATAAGAGGATTTCAACAGTTGCTACAATCTTTGGAGACAATCTTTATCTTCCAAGAAAGACTGTTTTCTTAAAGTAGATCAGAACCTGCAACAACGGATTATATGATTGAATCGGCATCTCTAAGTATTAAACGTCTCCATAAATGACATGATGGAAGCCACCTGGTTGGAGGACGACCGGGTGGCTTTTTTACACCGCTACTACACACGGACTACACAAAAATGCAGGTAATTTATGGATATTTATGGAGATTTATGGAGATTTATGTGAAAATGACCGTGTTGGCGTTATGTCAATAACTACATTCCCAGTAAGGATATAAACACTTATGGAGAGAAAAGTTAAAGTCCTATTCGTGTGCCACGGCAATATCTGTAGAAGCCCTATGGCACAGTATGTATTTCAAAAACAGGTAGAAGAATTAGATCTTGCTGAGTACTTTGAGATAGATAGTGCAGCAACTAGCACAGAGGAGATTGGAAATGGTGTATATCCTCCTGCAAGAAGAGAGTTAAATCGCCATGGGATTACCAATATCGACCACCGTGCAAGACAGTTCACCAGATCTGATTACAATCACTTCGATGTCATAAAAGTCATGGATAGAAACAATATGCGCAACATAATGCGTATTATAGGAGATGATCCATTAAATAAGATAGGTATGCTACTTGAATCTGAGGAGATTGATGATCCTTGGTATACCGGAGATTTTGAGGGTGTTTACAAGCAAATAGAAAGAGGCTCTAGATCACTTCTTGATAGTATCTTTTCCTTCTATGGATCTGAAGGTGTAAGAACAGATAAAAAGGTTCTTGAACTGTATGCTCGTCTTCATAGCGCCTGGTGCAGAGAGACATGTGCCCCGAGGATGAGGGAAAAGTGGACAGAAGAAAATAGAACTCTTGGACAGTGTTCTATTACAGCATTCCTTGTCCAAGATGTCTTGGGTGGTGATGTCTATGGATCATATCTTCCAAGTGGAGACCTTCATTGCTTTAACAAGATTGATGGAAGGATATATGACTTCACATCAGATCAAATTGAGCACATGAAAATAGAATGTGATTATAGAAGTGGAAAGCTTCAGGATAGAAGCATTCACTTTGAAAAGGAAGAGAAGAGAAAGCGATATGAGCTCTTGAAGAGGAGAATCAGAGAGTGTGAGAAGTAGAAAGCAGAGCGTCGAGGTTCTCTCTTATCTTCTTCCTTCTCTCTCTGTCTAGAGCGATCCATTCATCTAGCGTGAGTGGCTGGTAGTCTGAGAACATACAGAAAACGTTTATCATCTGAAATGGTGTTGGAACAAAAATTCCACCTTTGATCTCTCTCTTGTATTTCTCTGCTTCAGCTATGAACTTGTTTATCAATAGCTCATCAAAGCTATTGTGTACATGTCCATAGAGCATATAGGTGTTGTATTCTCCATTACTGTTCTGTGAGAATTGGCCGTTATAGAACATGATTGGATAGTGTGACAGGATTACTTTTCTGTTGTTGTCACTTATTTCTGTATAGTGGCTTATCTTTCTGAATCGAGTTGAGGTTGTAAGAAACTTTGATTTCTGGGCAAAGCTATCATGGTTCCCGATCATCAACGAGAGCTTTCCATTCAAGCGGTTCAGAATCTTTATCGAGTTTTCGACATTTCCCTGTGAGATATCACCAAGCACGAAGACTTCATCTGATCTTTTCACCTTTGAATTCCATCTTTCGACCATGTATTCATTCATCTCCTCCACTGATTTGAATGGACGATGGTCGAGGTGGTCTAGTAGTGCTTCATGGTAAAAATGTAGATCAGAAATGTAGAATCTCATGTCGATATAGTACATGATTTCACTTTCAATGTCTTTCCTTTAATGATAAGGTATTAGGCAGTTATTTGAACCCATTCAGGAGATGACTATGCAGATAATCTTAAAAAACCTGAAGCGCTACTATGGAGACCTCCATGCAGTAGAGGATGTATCGCTTACGATACCATCTAATACAATATATGGAATCATAGGAAAGTCTGGAGCAGGAAAATCTTCCCTTGTCAGACTTGTTAGCATGCTTGAAAAGCCAGATGCTGGTGAAATCTACTACGATGACAAGAGAATCGATACTCTCGAAGGTAACGATGTAATTCAAGAGAGAAGAAAGATTGGTATGATCTTCCAGAACTTCAATCTCTTTTCGTCAAGAAATGCTGAACAGAATATCGCATACCCAATGGAAATATGTGGTATGAGCAAGGAACATATCAAGAAGCGCTGTGCGGAGCTTTTGGAAGTTGTTGGTCTTGCAGGCAGAGGCGATGCTCCTATTTCCACTCTTTCTGGCGGTCAGAAGCAGCGTGTTGCAATTGCTAGAGCACTTGCTTGTGAACCTGAAATCCTCTTCTGTGACGAGGCAACCAGTGCCCTCGATCCTCAGACAACTAGAGCAATTTTGGCACTCATCAAAGAGATTCAGAAGAAGATGAGCCTCACTGTTGTTATGATCACACACCAGATGGAGGTTGTAAGAGACTCATGTAGCAGAGTTGCAGTCCTTGAGTCTGGACAGGTTGTCGAAGAAGGAAAGGTTACTGATATCTTCGCTCATCCTCAAAGTGAAGTCACAAAGGACTTCCTTTCAAATGTAAAGATCAGCAAGAAAGATATCATTCGCTGGTCCAAGGAAGGTGGCAAGTATCGCCTTGGTTTCAGAGGTGGAAAGACTGATGATGTTGTAATAAGCAAGGTCACGAAAGAGACTGGGGCAATGTTCAACATCAGAGCTGCGGGAATTCAGGATGTCGATGGAGAGAAGATCGGTGTAATGATTGTCGATATCGATCCAGAACACGCTGATGTAGCAGTAGAAGCTCTCATCAAGGGCGGAGTTAGTGTGGAGGAGACCAAATGAATCAGCAGTTAATGAATCTTGTAATGAAGGCAACAGGTGAGACTCTGACAATGGTCTCTCTCTCAACCGTATTTTCTCTCCTTCTTGGACTTCCAATAGGTGTACTGCTCCATGTAACAAGCAATGAAGACCAGGGAGGAATTATTCCAAACCCTGTGCTTAATAGTGTGCTTGGAAGAATCGTAAACGTTTTAAGATCGTTTCCTTTCATCATCTTGATGATTCTCCTCATTCCTCTTTCAAGAGCAATTGTGGGAACAAGTATTGGAACAAAGGCAACTATCGTGCCTCTTTCAATTGCTGCAGCACCATTTGTTGCAAGAATCATCGAAAGTGCACTTAAAGAGGTCGATCCAGGAGTTATACAGGCAGCTAGAGCTATGGGTTCTACAAATTGGCAGATAATCATCAAGGTCATGATTCCTGAAGCCATGCCAGCTCTCGTTTCTGGTATCACTCTTACAATCATCAATCTTATCGGTTACTCTGCAATGGCTGGAGCAATCGGAGGTGGTGGTCTTGGAGACTTGGCAATCCGTTATGGTTACCAGCGCTTCAGACCAGAGTACATGATCTGCTGTGTTGTCATTATCCTTGTACTTGTCGAGGTCATTCAGGTAATTGGTAATAAGATAGCAGGCAAGATGCTCTCAAGAAGATAAAAAATCATCAAATTACGAAATTTTGTTGCAATACTGGAAAAAAGTGTTGCAACAATTTTTTTTTGTAACTAATATAAGCCTATCTTATAGGAGGTAATACATGAATTCATTTTTTATTTCTCTCATGTGCTTTACCTCTATGATGTGCCCTTGCAGGGCATAATATATTCATTTTAAAAATCAAACACATTTTATCAATTTAGAAAAAATTCGAGCGTTGCTCGTATTGTATATTAACAATCAAAATATCAAATTAAAGATATAGGAGATAATCAAAATGAAAAAAATAGCTGCTGTATTGCTTATCGCACTTATTGCTGTTTCCCTCTTTGCTGGTGGTGCTTCTGAAAAGAAGTCTGAAAGTGTCATCAAGATCGGTGCAACCCCTGATCCACATGTACCTCTTCTTCAGCTCGTTGTTGAAGACCTTGCAAAGGAAGGCTACAAGCTTGAAGTTATCGAGTTCACTGACTATGTAACTCCAAACGAAGCTCTCGAGTCTGGTGATTTGGATGCTAACTTCTTCCAGCACATCCCATACCTCGAATCCTTTAATAATGAAAGAGGTTTCCACCTTGTAAATGCTGGTGGTGTACATGTAGAACCAATCGCTCTCTATTCCAAGAAGCACAAGGCTCTCTCTGATCTCCCAAACGGTGCAACAATTGCTATTCCTAACGACCCAACCAACGAAGGTAGAGCTCTTCTCCTTTTGCAGAGTGCTGGTCTCATCACTCTCAAGGATGATGCTGGTCTTGAAGCTGTTCCAGCTGACATCAAGACAAACACTAAGAATCTCAAGTTTGTTGAAATCGAAGCTGCTTCTCTTCCAAGAACATATGCTGATGTAGATGCTGCTGTCATCAATGGTAACTACGCTATCCCAGCAGGTTTGATCGCAACCAAGGATGGCCTCTTTGTTGAAGGTGCTGATTCCCCATACGTAAACGTCATCGCAGTCAAGGCTGGTAACGAGAACAATCCTGGTATCGTCGCTCTTGTAAAGGCTTTAAAGACTGACAAGGTCGCCAAGTATGTTGCAGAGCACTATCCAAATGGTGAAGTTGTACTCGTAAAGTAATTACTTTCTCATTACAAAATTATTCAATGGAGTTCTTATCTGACGGAGGACTCCATTGTTTTTTTTTCTTACGTAAGAGAGATTTTTTGAGTTCGGGGTTGTTTTATCTAAGTTAATTTGTATGGCAAACAAACATTTTCAGAAAAATCATTTATTATAAAGGTATGAATGAATTTACAATCCTGCTTGTCTTATTGACTTTCAATATATTATTGCTTGTAATCCTGCTTATCAGAACAGGAAGAGGCGGTGCAGAAAATCGCCTTCTTCGCCTTGGAAGAGAACAGTCTAGGGAACTTAGCGATTCTCTTTCATCTTTCAGAGAAACTCTCGATAGACGCTTTGATGTTCTAGATGAGAGAAATAGGAATCTTCAATCTTCTCTCAACCAGAGTATGGATATGATGAGAAGAGACAATTCAGTACAGCTTGAAAGGATGCGTCTAACTGTAGATGAAAGACTGCAAAGTACTTTGGAAACGAGACTAACTAAGTCCTTTGAACAAGTACAGCAACAGCTTGAATCTGTTTATAAGGGACTTGGAGAGATGCAGGGGCTTGCTAAGAGTGTTGGTGATCTCTCTCGTCTCTTTTCCAATGTCAAAACACGTGGTGTATGGGGTGAAGTTCAGGTTCAGTCTATTTTGTCAGAGGTCCTTACAAATGACCAATATGTGGTAAATTTCCATCCTAGAGCAAAATCTCAAGAGGTTGTGGAGTTTGCGATCAAGCTGCCAGGAAAAGGCGATAATGAGTCTGTCTACCTTCCTATCGATTCCAAATTCCCTCGTGAAGATTATGAAAATTTCCTTTTTGCGCAGGAAAATGGAGATGTCGAAGGAATAAAATTCTATAGAAAGGCGATGCAGGCAAGAGTAATTTCTGAAGCAAGAGATATCAAGGATAAGTATATTAACCCTCCTGTTACTACAGACTTTGCAATTCTCTTTTTGCCAACAGAATCTCTCTATGCCGAGCTGCTTTCCATCCCGGGTCTTGCAAGTGAACTTCAAAATTCGTTCCGTATAACCTTGGCAGGGCCATCAACTCTAGCTTCTTTGATCAACTCTTTGCAGATGGGTTTCAAGACACTTGCTGTAGAAAAGCGAAGCTATGAGGTCTGGAAGTTGTTTGCAAGGATGAAGAAGAGCTTCTTGAGTTTCTCTGAAGAGTTGAAGATAGCTGAAAAGAGTGTCGATATGGCTGCGCGCAAGCTTGAAAATCTATCTCAGAAGTCTGGAAAAATTGAAGCAAGACTTTCCAGTATGGAAATTCCTGAAGTTGACTCTATCGAAGAGTAATGTATATTTATACGCTGAATATTGCATAAATAGTTGACTAACAGAGCGTCAGTTTTTATTCTTCACATCATAGGAGACTAATGATTATGAACCTCAAGGGAAGAAGCTTTCTTACTCTTAAAGATTATTCTAAAGAAGAGATACTATATCTCATCTCGCTTTCGGCTGAACTCAAGAAGAAAAAGAAGCATCAGGAATGTGCTGATGGTGTTAAAGGAAAGCTTCTTCAGGACAAGAACGTTGTTCTCCTTTTTGATAAGACATCAACAAGAACACGCTGTTCGTTCGAAGTTGCATGTTTCGATGAAGGTGCCGGAGTTACCTTCCTGACCAATAGCCAGATGGGCAAGAAAGAGTCTCTGGAGGATACAGCTAACGTCCTTGGACGAATGTACGATGGTATCGAATACCGTGGTTTTGCACATAAGATTGTAGAAGATCTTGCTAAGTATTCAGGGGTACCTGTATGGAATGGCCTTACTGATGATGATCATCCAACTCAGGTTCTTGCCGACTTCCTTACAGCACAGGAACATCTGAACAAGCCTTTTGAAGAGATGAAGCTCTGCTTTGTTGGTGATGGCAGAAACAATGTTGCAAATGCACTCTTCATTGGAGCAACAAAGGTTGGTATGGATTTTGCAATAGCTGCCCCTAAATCACTTTTCCCATCCGATAAGCTAAGAAGAGAGTGTGAAGAGTTTGCGAAAGAAAGCGGCTCCAAGATTACAATCACTGATGATGTGAAGGAAGCAGTAACGGGTGCAGATGTCATCTATACCGATATCTGGTGTTCTATGGGTGAAGAGGATAAGATGGCTGAGCGTATTGCTCTTTTGAAGCCTTATCAGGTAAATGACGATCTAATGGCTGCAACTGGTAACCCAAAATGTCTTTTCGAGCATTGTCTTCCTTCTTTCCATGACCTTGAGACCACAATAGGTAAATATGTAAAGGAAACCTTCGGTCTTGATGAGATGGAAGTAACAGATAAAGTTTTCAGAAGCAAGAATAGCGTTGTATTCGATGAAGCTGAAAACAGAATGCATACTATCAAGGCTGTAATGGTCGCAACTCTTTCTGATTCGCTGAATTACTGATAATTTGACTCATTCCTGGCAGTGTTTCACTGTCAGGATATTTTTTTGTCTTCTGTAGATAACATAATCTAGATTTTATTCTAATTTCGGAATGATTATATTAGATAATATATATTTTTATGTTAATCATTCTTTTTTGACAGAATATCTTTTCTTGTTTTTTTTAATCTGACATTGTTAAATATATGTATGCCTAAGAAAATAGATCACGAAAAAAGAAAGATTAACATTTTGAAGACTGCTCTTGAGGTATTCTCAGAGGAGGGATACAAGGAAAGTAATCTTTCTCTGATCGCAGATCGCTGTGGGCTTTCTCGTCCAACGCTCTATCAATATTTCAAGGATAAGGAGCAGATCTATTACTTTGCTGTCAAGTTGATCACAGGCAGAATGTTCACACAGTATTCCTCTGTTGCCTTCGATTCCAAGTATGGTGATGAAGCAGATAGGATTATCTGGATCTGTGATGACATTATCGATCAAGCTAGGCAGAATGAGGGTGCGCTCCGATCTCTAATGGATGTAATGCTTCAACAGAAGAAGGAAAACATCGACTTTTCTGAAATTATTGAAAAGAGAACCAAGAAATTATCCATTCTTTTCAAGCGTCTTTTGCGTCTCGGTATCCACAATGGCACTTTCAAGAAAGAAGTAAATATCGAAATGGTTTCTTCTCATATATACACACTCCTTGAGTGCTTCTGCTTCCAGATTGCTTTCCTTGGAAGCTTTGACAAGGAAAGCTCAAAGGACTTTGTAGAAACCTATATTCAATTTTTCAGGGCATGATATTGCCGTTTTGAACTTCTGTTATTACTTTTCACATGTGTGTTAGGGAGCTTCTTTTAAAGCTGATAAAAGGAGTTTAATTATGGATTTCAGTAAATATACAGTAAAAATGCAGGAGGCCATCCAGCAAGCCGTTGGCTATGCAGGAGATAAGGGCTCCAGCCAGATTGAAAACAGCCACATTCTCATGTCTCTTCTAGACCAGAAGGAAGGCGTTGCCAGACCTCTTTTTGAGAAGCTTGGCTGCAATGTCGATTCTATCGAGAATGGACTTGAAAACATTATAGACAGTCTTCCAAAGGCCTATGGTGATGTCCAACGTGGTTTGAGTCAGAGTGCATATGCAACACTTATGGCTGCTGAGAAGATTGCAAGAAACTTCAAGGATGAATATGTCTCGGCAGAGCACTTTATCCTTGCAATCTTTGACCAGGGTGGAAAGGAAAAGGATCTTCTGATAAGACTGGGTGCGTCAAAGGAAGGTATCCTCAAAGCCTTGCAGGCAATTAGAGGAAACCAGAGGGTGACTAGCCAGGATCCTGAAGCAAGTTATCAGGTCCTCGATAAATATACTCGCGATATGACTCGCATGGCCCGTGAAGATAAGCTTGACCCTGTCATTGGTCGAGATGAAGAGATCAGAAGGGTAATGCAGGTCCTTTGTAGAAAGACAAAGAACAACCCTGTTCTTATCGGTGAGCCAGGTGTTGGTAAGACTGCAATCGTAGAGGGCCTTGCTCAGAGAATTGCCAAGAAGGATGTCCCTGAATCATTGAAGGATAAGAGACTTCTTTCTCTTGATGTCGGTGCTCTCGTTGCAGGTGCTAAGTTCCGAGGTGAATTTGAAGAAAGACTTAAAGGTGTAATTACAGAAGTTGCTGCTAGCAATGGAAATGTAATTCTCTTCATCGATGAGCTCCACACAATTGTTGGAGCTGGCGCATCCGAAGGCTCTACAGATGCATCGAATCTCATCAAACCAGCGCTTGCCAGAGGTGAGCTGCATGCTATCGGTGCGACAACTTTGGACGAGTACAGAAAGTATATCGAGACAGATAAAGCACTCGAAAGAAGATTCCAGCCTGTTTATACGAAGGAACCTACAGTAGAAGACACAATTGCAATTCTTCGTGGTCTTCAACCAAAGTATGAGGTCCATCATGGTGTGAGGATCAAGGATGAGGCGCTAGTTGCTGCTGCAACTCTTTCTGATAGATACATCACCAATAGATTCCTCCCAGATAAGGCAATCGACCTTGTCGATGAAGCTGCGAGCCAGCTGAAGATGGAGATTGAAAGCCAGCCTGAGGAACTCGATAAGATCGACAGAAAGATGCTCCAGCTATCTGTTGAGAAGAGTGCACTTGCAAGAGAAGAAGATCAGGCAAGTAAGGAACGCTTACAAAAGATAGAGCAGGAGCTTTCAGAGCTTAAAGGACAGCACGATGCTCTTCATTTGCAGTGGCAGAATGAAAAGAGTGCAATTGAGGGCCTCAAGCAGAAAAAGGGTGAAATCGATCGCCTGAGAAGTGAGATGGAAGCGTGCGAAAGGGATGCTCGTCTTGAGAGAGCTGCAGAAATCAAATACGGTATCATTCCTCAGAAAATGAAAGAGATTGCTGAGATGGAAGCTGCGCTTGAGAAGAGAAAAGATTCAGATCGCCATCTACTTCGTGAAGAGGTCACAGAGGACGATATTGCAAGAATTGTCTCTAACTGGACTGGTGTTCCTGTTGCCAAGATGATGGGCTCTGAGATGGAAAAATATCTCAATCTGGAGTCGACACTCTCATCTGAGGTCATCGGACAGGATGAAGCTATCAGGGCAGTTGCAAATGCGATCAGAAGAAACAAGACAGGTATCGGTGATGAACACAGACCTCTTGGTTCCTTCCTGTTCGCAGGTCCAACCGGTGTTGGTAAGACACTGCTTGCCAAGGTTCTCGCATCCTTCCTCTTTGATGATGAGAAGGCTTTGACCAGGATAGATATGTCTGAATACATGGAGAAGTATTCAGTGTCCCGTCTTATCGGCGCACCTCCTGGATATGTTGGATACGATCAGGGAGGACAGCTTACAGAGGTCGTCAGAAGAAGACCATACTCTGTAATCTTGTTCGATGAGATCGAAAAGGCACATCCAGATGTATTCAATATCCTGCTTCAGGTATTGGATGATGGCCGTCTTACAGATGGACAGGGTAGAGTTGTCGACTTTACAAATACCATCATCATAATGACAAGTAATCTTGGATCTCAGGAAATTCTTGCATCCGGAGGCAATTTGGCAAAGGAGAAGGTCCTGTCGATTCTCGAAGGCAGCTTCAAGCCAGAGTTTATAAATCGTATCGATGAGATCGTAGTCTTCAATCCACTTGGAAAGGCTCAAGTCGAGAAGATTGTCACACTGCAGCTTGAAATGCTTCGCTCTCGCCTTCAGAAGAGAGGCTACAGCCTCACTTGGGATAGTGAGATTACTGCATTCATTGGAAAGGTCGGCTTCGACCCAGCCTTTGGTGCAAGACCAATCAGGAGAGCTATCCAGAACGAGATCGAAAATGCACTTGCAAAGACAATGCTTTCTGGTGTTCTTACAACAGAAAAGCCAATCAAGCTTGTGCTCGATGGTGAAGATGTCAAGATAGTGCAGTAAGCAGTCTATTATAGGCCTCAGGAGTATCTATATCACTCACTGAGGCTATATCCTCCTTATAGAGGTATAGACCATTTTCTTTAAGGAGCATTTTTAATGGAATGCTCCTTTTTTTTGCCTTCCTGACAATCTCCTTTGTCAATGCAACAGGGTGTCCAGGTATTCCTTCATGGCAGGGTCTTGCACATGGATGTTTTGAAATGCTCATTTCAGCTCTCAAAAAGTGTTCTCGTGTTAGTAAGGGTAGGTCAGATGTAGAGATCAATACATCTTCGTCTACCTGATTCAAGGCAGCATCTATACTGCTTTCCTGACCTGTTTCATAGAGTGGATTGAAAACTTCTTTTACCTTGTATCTTTTGATGATCTCAAGGATTTTTTCTCGCTCATAACCTGTGACTACAAGTACATCATCTGTGTATGTGAGTGCATTTTTTAGTGCTTCTTCAAAAACAGTACTCTCCCTGAATGGAAGGAGGAGTTTGTTTTCTCCTCGCATTCTTCTTGAAAGACCTGCGGCTAACAGTACAATCTTCATGGACATAGAAACCCCTTGTTTTTATAATAGCACACATTATGATAGCAACCTTCATCAACGCACTTGCAGTAATATTGGGTGCTTTTTTTGGCTTGATCCTTGGAAAGAAGATAACAGAGAGCTTCAAGACTGTCGTCATGCTCTCTGCTGGTGTTACGACACTGGTAATTGGAATAGAGATGGCGCTCGATGCTCCATCCTCGATTGCAAACCTTTTTTCCCTTATCTTGGGTGGCTTTATCGGCTTTGCCTTGAAGATCGAGGATAGGATACTCTCTCTTGGAGATAGGATCGAACGACTCACAGGAAAAAATGAAGGTAGTGGTTCCTTCGCAAAGGGCTTTCTCAACTCATCCCTCCTGTTTTGTACAGGAGCAATGAGTATCGTTGGCTCGATTGCGGCAGGTACAAGAGGGGATTACGAACTCATCTTGATAAAGTCTATCATGGATGGTTTCATGGCTGTTGTATTTGCCTCGACCTATGGTCTTGGTGTATTTGCATCTACCATCGCCATCATAATCTACCAAGGGTTCTTTACTCTCTTTGGTGGAGTGATCGAGCCACTTCTTGGAAGTGATGGAATTGGTGCAATGGCATCAACAGGTGGCCTTTTACTTATCTTCCTTGCCTTGAATCTTCTTTCGCTCAGAGATTGCAAGACTGGAAATTTCCTACCGTCTCTTTTGCTTGCCCCTTTGATGCAGTATCTCTATAGTCTCTTGCCACTCTAGAGATCAGAAGAAATCCCTTGTCACTTGGGAAATAACCCGTTCTTTCCTCTCCGATGGCAAAGTCTGGTTGAGGAAGGACCAATCCTGGTGTGATGAAATCTTCATCAGGCAGGACACTCAGTGTTCCATCCTCGCCAGTTTGTGTCATCCTCTTCATGGCACCTGATGGAATTGGCCAGCATTTTCCCTTCGAAAAGAGAAGTCCTTCTACCTCCATCCTGCCATCTAACATGAAGGTTCTCTGCACAAGACCTGCCTGTGGTGCTATGTATGCCCGAGCAAGAGCTCCCTTCAGCCAAAGAATTTCATCCTCAGTTATCTTTTTCCCGGTATATATCTTCAATATGCCATCGTTTGCTGTTGCCAGAGTAATAAGTCTGTTTTCTCCACGATTTGTCTTGAGATACTCAAGTACCTTTGTTGCTTCCTGCTTCCTGTTTGGCAAAAGATGATTCCATAGCTTTGAAAACTCTGTGTTGTTGAGCTTCTTTGCAATTTTGATGCAGCTGTTGTTTTCATCAAGATATGAAGGGTAGTATGTCTCGATATATCTGTAGAAAGCTGCCAGAGCCGCCCTCTCTCTCCTGCTTAGTTTCTTATCCTTGAGAAGAGCGTCCAAGGCAGTATCAAGAACCTCCAAACTCTTTCCATTCTTGTTAAATAAGTCAATGAAAGATTCCATTATGTCCTCCTAGTAGAAATGGTATGAAAAAAGAGGGGAGGAAAATGGAAGATGAGAACCCATTTTTCGGTAAATTGGTTAAAAAAAATGCATCCCAGGATGACCTGAGATGCATAACAATGATCTTTATAGATATTACTTCTTGACCTGCTGTGGATTTCTTGCATCCTCAAGAACAGAGTCGGTAGTACTCTTCTTGACCTTGCATGGCTTGATGTTCCAGATCTCATCAGCATACTGCTGGATTGTTCTATCGGAAGAGAACTTTCCAGATGCTGCGATATTGAGAATTGCTCTTCTGTTCCATTCATCGAAGCTGTTCTTGTAAAGGTCTGTAGCCTCATTGTGTCTGTCATTGTACATTCTGAGGTCTGCGCAGACAAAGTACTTGTCACCGTACTCGGTGATTGACTTGATGAGAGAATCGAAGATGCCTGGCTCTGTGAGGTTGAAGTGACCGGACTCGACAAGCTCCATGGCTCTTCTGATACCCTCATCACCCATGATCCATTCCTCTGGATTGTAATTGTACTTGAGTGCAGAGATCTGGCTTTCAGTGTGGCCGAAGATAAAGCAGTTCTCATCTCCAGCTTCCTCAGCGATTTCAACGTTTGCACCATCAAGGGTTCCCATTGTGAGAGCACCATTGATCATGAACTTCATGTTACCAGTACCAGAAGCTTCGAGACCTGCAGTGGAAATCTGTTCGGAGATGTTTGTTGCAGGGATGACTCTTTCTGCCATTGTTACACGGTAGTTAGGCATGAAGTGAACGTTGATGATCTTGTTTACATATGGGTCAGAGTTGATGACTCTTGCAATATTGTTGATGAACTTGATGATGAGCTTGGCATTTGCATAACCTGGAGCTGCCTTACCGCCGAAGAGGAAGGTAGTTGGTGGGAAGCTATTTCTGTATGCCTCATCATTCTTCATCCTGTCGTAGACCATGATTACATTGAGTGCGTTCATAAGCTGTCTCTTGTACTCATGGATTCTCTTTACCTGGACATCGAATAGAGTGTTAGGATCGACGATGATTCCACAATCCTTCTTGAGGAAGGCGGCTGCAGATACCTTTGCCTGATACTTGATCTTTGCAAAGTCCTCTCTGAATGCCTTATCGTTTGCGAAAGGCTTGAGGTCTGCAATCTTTGAGAAATCTGTGATCCATCCATCACCAATTGCTTCTGTAATCTTGTTGGCAAGCAGTGGGTTTGCGTCCAGAAGCCATCTTCTCTGTGTGATACCATTTGTCTTATTGTTGAATCTTTCAGGGAAGATAATGTTGAATTCTGGGAACATGCTCTTTACGAGAAGGTCGGAGTGGAGTGCTGCAACACCATTGGTGCTGTGGCTACCTATGATAGCAAGGTTTGCCATTCTGACCATCTTTGGATTTGCCTCTTCGATGATGGAGACCTTAGCGATCTTATCATTCTGGAGAGGGAAGTATGAAGTTGCCTTCTGGATGAAGCGGCTGTTGATTTCATAGATGATCTGGAGGTGTCTTGGAAGCATCTTCTCGATCATTGGAACTGGCCACTTCTCGAGAGCTTCTGGCATCAAAGTATGGTTTGTATAGCCAAAAGTCTTCTCTGTGATCTCCCAAGCAGTATCCCAATCGAGACCTTCAAGGTCGATGAGGATTCTCATCAGCTCTGGTACAGCAATTGATGGGTGAGTATCGTTGAGCTGGATAGCTGCTTTTTCTGGGAACTTCTTCCAGTCGTAGCTTCCGTTTCTCTTGAATCTTCTTACGATATCAGCAAGTGAACATGCAACAAAGAAGTACTGCTGCTTGAGTCTGAGCTCCTTGCCCATGTAGCCAGTATCGTTTGGATAGAGTACCTGAGAGATGTTCTCGGCACTAATCTTGTTTCTTACTGCTTCTGTGTAGTCACCAGAGTTGAATTCTGAGAATGAGAATTCATCTGGAGCCTGTGCAGACCAGAGACGGAGTGTGTTGATTGTCTTGCCACCATAGCCAACGACTGGTGTATCGTAGGCCATACCATTTACCTGTTCAGCTGGTACCCATTTGAAGGTATCCTTGCCATTCTCTCTGATATACTTTACTTCGCCACCGAAGTAGACTGAGTATACGAGATCAGGGCGCTTGAGCTCCCAAGGATTACCATCCTTGAGCCAGTTATCTGGCTGCTCAGCCTGCCAGCCATTCTTGATCTGCTGGCGGAAGATTCCATAGTTGTATCTGATACCATAGCCGTAAGCTGGAAGCTCCAAAGTTGCAAGGGAATCCAGGAAGCAGGCTGCAAGACGGCCAAGACCGCCGTTACCAAGACCAGCATCTGGTTCGACATCCATGAGCTCCTCAAGCTCGTAGCCAAGAGAGGAAAGGGCTTCCTTGACCTGCTTCTCGATGCCGAGGTTGATGATATTATTGGTCATTGCTCTTCCCATGAGGAATTCAAGTGAGAGGTAATATACTCTCTTTGCACTCTTTGCTCTCTGTGTCTTTCTGGAAAGGTCCCACTGGTGGATGATCCTATCTCTTATTGCCATTGCAAGAGCCTGATAATGGCCCTCTGGGGTTGTATGGTAGACATCTGCATCGAAGCTATACTTGAGCTGCTCTGCAAAGTCCTGGGCAATATCCTTAGTAGTTTTTCCGAATCTTGTGCGATTCTCTGCGGACATACGTTCCTCCACATGTTGTGTTTTAGTCGTCTTACTATAATTAAATTTTTATGAAATGAACAAGTATGTAAAGGCAAACAGGGGATAAATCTTTCCCTTTGCACCTACTTTTCGAATTTCGTATATATATAAATTAAGGAATAAGATATCATAGTTTCAACTCCCATACCTCTGTGATGAAAGCCATTGTAGCAGGTCGGAATTCTTTCCCTGATACATAAATTCAATATGGTGGCAGGGTTTTCATCATTTTTTGGCAGGGGCCTGGATAGTAACAAATTATTAAATAGTTATAGCAAAATTATTTTGCATACTATTGACAACTAGCTTGACCTTTGATTATAGTACATTCTGCATGTTGTATCAGGCCCTACCAACCTGTATATGCAGTGCAAAATAAAATCATTATTGCCCATGTAGCTCAGTGGTAGAGCACAGCCTTGGTAAGGCTGGGGTCGGCGGTTCAAATCCGCCCGTGGGCTTTACTTTTTTCTAGACGGTTAAGACCGAGGAGATAAATATGGCAGATAAGAAGAAAGGCCCTGTAGAAAAGATTGCTCTTCAGTGCACAGAGTGCAAGCAGAAGAACTATACTACTGAGAAGAATAGACGTAATACTCCAGGCAAGCTTGAGCTGATGAAGTATTGTCCATTTGAGCGCAAGCACACTCTTCACAGAGAAACAAAGATCAAATAAGTCCGAGAGGGCTGATTTCGAGGTACGAGCAGGTCAATAGCTCCAACGGTAGAGCACTGGTCTCCAAAACCGGGTGTTGTAGGTTCGAATCCTACTTGGCCTGCTGGTACCTCGAAAGTAAATGGAGATATGGGTAGATGAACAAGATTGTTAAATATTTCAAAGAATGCGCTCTTGAAATGAAGAAGGTTTCCTGGCCATCACGTCAGATGGTACTTTCTTCCACCAAGGTCGTCATCGTTGCAACAATTGTTTTCGCTATTGTACTCGGTCTCGTAGATTTCCTCCTTTTGAAGGGAATCTTCCTGATTTTCTAAAATAAAAGGGAATACAAATGGCTAAAGGTTGGTACATCGTTCATACTTATTCCGGTTACGAACAGAAGATTCAGAGAACAATCGAGAAGATGAGAGAGATGGACGGTGAATTTGCTCTCACTGTTTCTGATGTCAAGGTTCCTGTTGAGATCGTGACTGAAATCAAGGACGGCAAGAAAAAAGAGGTCAAGAGGAAGCTTCTTCCTGGCTACATCCTTGTCGAGATCGATTTTCCAGAAGATGCAACCTGGAAGAATGCCTATTCCAAGATCAAGAGAATTCAGGGTGTAACAGGCTTTGTTACCGCAATGCCTGGCAAGAAGCCACTCCCAATGAGTGCTTCTGAAATGAAAGAGATCATGCAGAAGACTGGTGAAATGCCAGCAGAGACAACCTTCAGACCTAAGCAGAACTTCACTGTTGGTGAAGAGGTAAAGATCATTGAAGGTCCATTCGAATCCTTCACTGGTTCCATCGAGGAGATCGATACAGTCAAGGGTAAGATGAGAGTTTCTGTAGAAATCTTTGGCAGACCAACACCTGTTGAGGTTGAATACTTCCAGGTAGAGAAGGTCGTTCTCTAATATATACTGTAAGGGACGGAACTTGACGCCGTCCCCTCAGTCGTTTTTTGACATCGTCAAGCTAAAATCTAAATCTCCCCGCACAAGCACAAGCTGTCCGGGTGGAAGCCAGATCGTATGACTGGCGTTATTACCAGCGTGAAGTACGTTTATCGGTCAACTCAGACCATACTTCAACGTAAGGAGAAAGAAAATGGCAAAGAAGAAGGTTACTGCAGTAATCAAGTTGCAGTGTCCTGCCCAGAAGGCTACACCAGCACCACCAATTGGTCCTGCTCTTGGCCCTCATGGCGTCAGCGCCCCACAGTTCGTCCAGCAGTTCAACGACAAGACCAAGGGTTATGAACCTGGACTCATCCTCCCAGTTATCATTACAGTCTATGCAGATAAGAGTTTTACTTTTATCCTCAAGACTCCTCCTGCTGCAGTTCTTATCAAGAAGGCACTTGGAATCACAACAGCTAGTGGTACACCTAACAAGGTCAAGGTTGGCAAGCTCACAGATGCTCAGCTCACTGAGATTGCTACTACAAAGCTCCCTGATCTCAATGCATTCACAATCGAGGCTGCTAAGAAGGTCATCGCAGGTACAGCTCGTTCAATGGGCGTAGAGGTGGAGAAGTAAGATGAAAAGAGGAAAGAAATATCAGGAAGCTGCAAAGAAGGTTGATAGAAATCAGCTTTACTCAATGCAGGCAGCAGCACAGCTTGTAAAGGATTGTGCTTATGCAAAGTTCACCGAAACTGTCGATCTCTCTGTCACACTTACTCTCAAGAAGGGTCAGACTGTTAGAGATACAGTAGTTCTCCCACATCAGTTCCTTGCTCAGAAGAAGATTCTTGTCTTCGCAAAGGGTGAAAAGGCTCAGGAAGCTCTTGATGCCGGCGCAACCTATGTTGGCGACACAGATCTCATCGAGAAGGTCAGAACTGGTTGGATGGACTTCGATGTTGCAGTTGCAACCCCAGATATGATGAAGGACGTAGGTCGTCTTGGTCCAGTTCTTGGTAGAAGAGGCCTCATGCCAAACCCAAAGACTCACACTGTTACCTTTGATATCAAGGGTGCTCTTGCTGAGCTCAATATGGGCCGTGTAGAGTTCCGTGCTGACAAGACAGGTGTTGTACACCTCGCTGTTGGTAAGGTTGACATGGATGCAGCTAAGATTGCAGAGAACGCATCAGTTGCTCTTGCTGAGATCATCAGAAAGAAGCCAGTTGATGCAAAGGGAGACTTCATTGTTTCCGTTGCTCTCTCATCAACAATGGGTCCTGGCGTTCGCGTTGATTCAAAGGTCAGCGAATAAGGTAAGGAGGTAGACAAGAATGGAAAATTATCAGACTCGTATTACCCCTGCTAAGGAAGATGCTGTAAAGGCTCTCAAGGATGAATTCGAAGGATACAACGGATACATCTTCACAGAGTACAGAGGAATGACTGTTGCACAGCTCACTGATCTCAGAACTGAGCTCAGAAAGAACGATGCACAGTACCGCGTCATCAAGAACCGTTTCGCTAAGATCGCAATGAAGGAACTTGGAAAGAGCGGCGCTGAGGAGCAGATGGTAGGTCCTACCGCTGTTGCTCTCGCTAAGGGTGATGACTCAAACGTTGTTGCTAAGGCTCTCTACGAGTCCATCAAGAACGGTTCCCCAATGCAGGTCAAGGGTGCTCTCATCGACGGAGAGCTTCTGAGTGCAGATCAGGTGGAGGCACTGTCTAAGCTTCCTACCAAGCTCGAGCTTATTGCTTCTTTGATGGGTACCATGAAGGCACCTGTACAGAAGCTTGCAGCTACCTTGCTTGCATATGTTGAATCTAAGGGCGGCGTTGCTGCTTCTGAAAACTGAAAATACAGTCCTAGTCTTCGTTAAATCGTAACCTGCTAGACTGTCAAAAATATTTAAGGAGAAGATAATATGGCTACTAAAGAAGAGATCCTCGAGTCTATTGCTCAGATGTCTGTAATGGAGGTCGCTGACCTCATCAAGATGATGGAAGAGAAGTTCGGTGTTGTTGCTGCAGCTGCTGCAGTTGCTGCTCCAGGTGCTGCTGCAGGCGCTGCTGCAGAAGTTGAAGAGCAGACCGAGTTCAACGTTTCCCTCGTTTCTGTTGATGCTGCAAAGAAGATTGCTTGTATCAAGGAAGTTCGTGCTGTCACAGGTCTTGGCCTAAAGGAAGCTAAGGAACTTTGTGAGAAGGGTGGCATGCTGAAGGAAGGCGTTTCCAAGGAAGAGGCTGCTCAGATGAAGGAAAAGCTCGAAGCAGCTGGTTGTGTCATCGAGGTAAAGTAAGACTCGTTAACTTTTCGAGATCCTTTATGGACCTCGGCAAGATGCCACTGGAGGGGAAAATCCCTCTGGTGGCATATGCTGTCTAAAAAAGACAGTGCGCATGAGTGCATTTTGCACTACTAATTTTGACAGTTTTCTGTCTAATTCGGAGGGTACATTGATGGTTGCCAAAGGCAAAATCATTGAACGTAAATACATTGGTTCTGATTTCCAGGAAGTCTGTGAAATGCCAAACCTCATTGGCGTACAGACTGATAGCTATGAGCGCTTCCTGCAGTCAGAGAGAATGAAGAAGGGCGAACCTCTTGATCCTAACTACGGTCTCGAAGCTGTTTTCAGAAATACATTTCCAATAAAGAGCCAGAATGAAGAGATGACTCTCAACTATGATGGCTATACTCTTGATTTCGATAACATGAAGTACACTGAGACAGAGTGCAAGAAGAAGAGCGCCACATACAGTGTACCAATTAAGGCAAGAATAAATCTTGAGCTCAAGAACGGCGAGCTCAGGGAGAAGGAGATCTTCTTTGGCGATATCCCTCTCATGACAGATAGAGGCACCTTCATTGTAAACGGTGCTGAACGTGTTGTCGTTTCACAGATTCACAGATCTCCTGGTGTAATCTTCCAGAGAGAGAAGGATGTCTATTCTTCAAGAATCATCCCATATCGTGGCTCCTGGCTCGAGTTCGAGATCGATGAGAAGAGAGATATCATCTGTGCAAAGATCGATAGAAAGAAGCGTATTCTCGGTACTCTCTTCTTGAGAGCAATCGGTGTTGATACAAGAGAGAAGATTGTTTCTGCATTCTATAAGAGTGAAGAGATTACCTTCGACGAGAATAATAGAGAAGATATCGAAAACCGCTATGCATTCAAGGATATCTATGGTGAAGAGGACGGACAGACTGTAAAGCTCGTTCGCTCTGGTGACCAGCTCTTGGCACACACCATCGATAGACTCATTGCAGCTGGTATCAATAAGGTTGAGGTCGTTGATCTGGATGGTGATGATACTCTCCACTCCAACATGATCCTCAACTGTCTGGACTACGAATCTACAAAGTACACCAGAGAAGGTGAGGATGAACCAACCAAGGAAGATTATCTTGGTGTCATCTACGACGTTCTCATGCCTGGTGAAATGATCTCAATGGAGAGAGCTGAAAGAGATCTCCCTGAGATGTTCTTCACTGACAGAAGATATAACCTCGGTGCTGTAGGTCGCTATAAGTTCAACAAGAAGTTTGGTAATCCTGAAGAGGAGATGAACACAGATTGCACTGTCCTTACACCAGAGGACATCGTCAATACAATGGGCTATCTCATCAAGGTATTTATCAGAGAGGCAAATATCGATGATATCGACCACCTCGGAAACAGACGTGTTCGTTCTGTTGGTGAGCTTCTCCAGACACAGCTATCTTCTGCATTCTCAAGAATGGAGAGAATTGCTCGTGAGAGAATGAACCTCGAGGTCGCTGCAACAGTTCGCCCTCAGGATGTCATCTCCATCAAGCCAGTAGTTGCTGCAATCAGAGAGTTCTTCGGTTCCTCACAGCTTTCACAGTTCATGGACCAGGTAAACCCACTTGCAGAGCTCACTCACAAGAGAAGACTCAATGCTCTCGGTCCTGGTGGTCTTTCAAGAGACCGTGCAGGCTTCGAAGTTAGAGATGTACACTACACACACTATGGTAGAATGTGTCCTATCGAAACTCCTGAAGGTCCAAACATTGGTCTTATCGTATCTCTTGCAAACTATACCCGCATCAACGAGTATGGTTTCCTTGAGACCCCATATAGAAAGGTCGTCGACGGTGTTGCAACAAAGACTGTAAAGTATCTCGATGCAACAGACGAAGAGAAATACTTCATCGGCCAGGCTTCTGCGAAGCTCGATAAGGATGGTCACTTCATCGATTCTGAAGTTCCTGTAAGACATCAGGGTGACTACTCCACAAGAAGACCTGAAGAGATCAAGTACATGGACGTTTCCCCTAAGCAAGTAATTTCCGTTGCTGCATCTCTGATTCCATTCCTCGAACACGACGATGCTAACCGTGCCCTCATGGGTTCCAACATGCAGCGTCAGGCAGTTCCTCTTCTCTTCCCAGAGGCTCCTAGAGTAGGTACCGGTATGGAAAGAAAGACAGCATACGACTCTGGTGTCCTTGTAAAGGCCAAGAGAGGCGGTGTTGTCGAATACGCATCTGCAAGCCAGATCCGTGTAAAGGTAAATGCTGACGAATGTGAATTCGATGGTGAAGTAGATACATATGAAATCCAGAAGTTCGAAAGAGCAAACCAGGATACATGTCTTAACCAGAAGACCATTGTCAATGTAGGTCAGGTTGTTGCTAAGGGCACTGTTCTCGCAGATGGTCCTGCAACCCAGAATGGTGAACTTGCATTGGGTAGAAACATCCTAGTTGGCTTCGTTCCATGGAATGGCTACAACTATGAGGACGCTGTCCTTATCAGTGAAAGAGTTGTCAGAGAGGATATCTATACCTCTATCCATATCAGTGAGCTGTCTATCGACATTAGAGAGACAAAGCTCGGACCAGAGAAGCTCACAAGAGATATTCCAAATACCTCTGAAAGAATGGTCGCAGCTTTGGATGCAGAAGGTATCGTAACAATCGGTACATATGTACGCCCAGGCTCAATCTTGGTTGGTAAGGTAACCCCAAAGTCAGTCAGTGATTCCACTCCTGAATTCAAGCTCCTTAACTCCATCTTCGGTGAGAAGGCAAAGGAAGTCAGAGACTCCTCTCTCAAGGTTCCACACGGAACAGAGGGTACAGTCATCGATATCCAGAGAATGAAGAAGAGCGACAATAGCGAGCTTCCTGCTGGTGTTGAGGAAAAGATTACAGTCCTCATCGCAACCAAGAGAAAGCTCACTCAGGGTGATAAGATGGCAGGCCGCCATGGTAACAAGGGTGTCGTATCCAGAATTCTCCCAGAAGAGGATATGCCATACATGGAAGATGGTACTCCACTCGATGTATGTCTCAACCCACTCGGCGTTCCTTCTCGAATGAACATCGGTCAGCTCATGGAGACCCAGCTTGGTTGGGCCGCTGTTAAGCTTGACGAGTGGTATTCATCTCCAGTCTTCCAGTCCGCTTCAATGGAGCAGATCGAAGAGAAGATGAAGGAAGCAGGTCTTCCTATCACCAGTAAGACAACTCTCAGAGATGGTAGAACAGGTATCCCATTTGTAAACCCAGTATTCTGTGGTTACATCTACTACCTTAAGCTCCACCACCTCGTTGACGACAAGATGCATGCAAGAAGTACAGGTCCATACTCACTCGTAACTCAGCAGCCACTTGGTGGTAAGGCTCAGTTTGGTGGTCAGAGACTTGGAGAAATGGAGGTATGGGCACTCGAAGCTTACGGTGCTGCAAACAACCTTCAGGAGCTTCTCACCATCAAGTCCGATGATATGAATGGTAGAGTCAAGATCTATGAGTCCATCGTAAAGGGTGACCCAGCACAGCCAGCCGGTATGCCTGAGGCATTCAACGTACTCGTTCAGGAAATCAGAGGCCTTGCTCTTGATATGAGCGTATACGACACCGAAGGAAATCAGGTTGCTCTCACAGAACGTGATCAGCAGATCATCAATAAGAAGGACAAGGGATCCATCTAAGGAGAAAAAGGTATGAATGAGATTAAGGATTTTGACAATATTCGTATAAGACTTGCTTCTCCTGAGCAGATCAAGGCTTGGTCCTATGGTGAAGTCAAGAAGCCAGAGACCATCAACTATAGAACTCTCAGACCAGAAAAGGATGGCCTTTTCTGTGAGAGAATCTTCGGTACCACCAAGGAGTGGGAATGCTACTGTGGTAAGTTCAAGTCCATCCGTTACAAGGGTATGGTATGCGACCGCTGTGGCGTCGAAGTAACAAATACTAAGGTAAGAAGAGAGAGAATGGGTCACATCACTCTCGCTTCTCCTGTATCACATATCTGGTACTACAGATCTGTTCCATCAAGAATGGCTCTCCTTCTTGGTATCTCCAGAACAGATTTGCAGAGTGTTCTCTACTATGAGAAGTACATCGTAACAGATCCAAAGGATGTCGATGCACTCAAACTCAATCAGATTCTCACAGAGGAGCAGTATCTCGAGGCTGTCGATCAGTATGGCGAAGAGATGTTCGAAGCAGGAATGGGTGCAGAGGCTATCCGCCTCCTGCTTTCCCGTCTTGACCTCGAAGCACTTTCTGCAACCCTCAGAGAAGAGATGAGAGAGAAGGGCGGTGCAAAGGATTCCCGTCTTCTCAAGAGAATCAAGGTTGTAGAAGATTTCCGCGATTCAGGTAACAGACCTGAGTGGATGGTGCTTACTGTAATTCCAGTAATTCCACCAGATCTCAGACCTATGGTACAGCTCGATGGCGGAAGATTCGCAACAAGTGACCTCAATGACCTTTATAGAAGAGTCATCAACAGAAACAACAGACTTCAGAGACTTATCTCTTTGCATGCGCCTGATATCATCATCCGCAACGAGAAGAGAATGCTCCAGGAAGCTGTCGATGCACTTTTCGACAACTCAAAGAGAAAGAGAGTTGTAAAGGGCGCTTCCAACCGTCCTCTCAAGTCCCTTTCCGATATGCTCAAGGGTAAGCAGGGCCGTTTCAGACAGAACCTTCTCGGTAAGAGAGTTGACTACTCTGGTCGTTCTGTAATTGTTGTAGGTCCAGAGCTTAGAATCCATCAGTGTGGTGTTCCATCAAAGATGGCTCTCGAGCTTTACAAGCCATTCATCATGAGAAGACTCGTACAGAAGGATGTCGCTACAAACATCAAGAGAGCTAAGACTCTTGTTGAGCAGGAGACTCCAGAGGTATGGGCAGAGCTTGACGCAGTTGTAAAGGAGCATCCAGTAATGCTCAACCGTGCGCCTACACTCCACCGTCTTGGTATCCAGGCATTCGAGCCAGTACTTGTCGATGGTAAGGCACTCAAGCTCCATCCTCTCGTATGTCACGCATTCAACGCTGACTTCGATGGTGACCAGATGGCTATTCACGTTCCTCTCACTCAGGCAGCTCAGCTCGAGTGTTGGACACTCATGCTCTCTGCAACCAACCTTCTTGACCCAGCTAATGGTAAGCCAATCGTATATCCATCACAGGATATGGTCCTTGGTATCTACTATATGACCAAGGAGATGAAGGAAGATCCAGAGAAGGGCTTCACAGTCAAGGGAACTGGTCACTATTACAACAGCCTTGCTGAAATCGAGGCTGCAATCGATCAGGAAGCAGTAAGCTATAACGCACTTATCAACTTCCGATTCAAGGAAGGTCTGGTAATCGTATCAGCTGATGGATCTAGAGAGATTGCTGATGGAAAGAAGTGGTTTGCTACCACACCTGGTAGAGTAATCTTCAACTCCTCACTTCCAGAAGGCGTTCCATTCCAGAACTATGTACTTGGTGACAAGCAGCTGAAGAAGGTCATCGGAGAGACAATCCGCGATGCAAAGGCATCTGTTGCAATCAAGCTCCTCGATTCCATCAAGGATATTGGTTACAAGTATGCAACTATCTTTGGTGCAACAATTGGTCTTTCTGATATGATCATCCCAGATACAAAGAAGCAGCTGGTAGAGGATGCAAACAAGGATCAGTCCGTAATCCTTTCCCAGTATCGTTCTGGTCAGATCACCCAGGATGAGAGATACAACCGTATCGTCTCCCTCTGGCGTGATACCAACGAAAAGCTCACTGACGACCTTATGACTCAGCTTGAGAAGAACCAGAATGGCTTCAACCCTCTCTTCTTGATGGCTGCATCTGGTGCTAGAGGTTCTAGAACTCAGATCAGACAGCTCGGTGCTATGAGAGGTAACATGGCAAAGTCCACTGGTGAGATCATCGAACTTCCAATCAAGTCCAACTTCAAGGAAGGACTTTCAATTATCGAGTTCTTCATCTCCACCAATGGTGCAAGAAAGGGTCTTTCCGATACTGCACTTAAGACAGCTGAAGCTGGTTACCTTACCAGAAGACTTGTTGATGTCAGCCAGGATGTCGTAATCAACATCGATGACTGTCACACCATCAACGGTATCTGGAGAAGTGCAATCAAGGACGGAGACGAAATCGTAGAGCACCTTGCTGATAGAATTATCGGTCGCTGCCCTGTTGACGATGTCATCCACCCATTCAGAAGAAATGAAGATGGTTCTGCTATCGTACTTGCAAAGGCAAACGAGCTCATTGATGAGACAATTGCTAAGTCTATCGAAGACGCTGGAATCGAAAGAGTCTTCCTTAGAACTGTTCTCACCTGTGAAGCTGAACACGGTGTCTGTGCAAAGTGTTATGGTAGAAACCTCGCAAACAATAGACCAGTCGATATCGGTGAAGCTGTCGGTATCATCGCTGCTCAGTCAATCGGTCAGCCTGGTACACAGCTTACAATGAGAACCTTCCATCAGGGTGGTACTGCATCTGCAGCTGCTGAGGCAAACAAGCTCAGCTTCGACCACATTGTTGTAATTGGTTCCATCACCGGTTCTACAATCGTCCGCGAGTCCGATGGCAGAAAGATATTCCCAAGAAAGGGTGCTATCCAGATGTCTTCTGTTCTCAAGGAGATTACCGGTATGTACGACAAGCTCCTTGTCAAGGACGGTGGCCTTATCGCAAAGGATTCCGTGATCTATGAGAAGAATGGCGAAGAGGTACATTCAGACCTCAACGGTATCTTCAAGGTCATGGATGGAAGAGAGTTCATCCTTGCTCAGCCAGTTGTCCACAAGGTTGGTCCAGGCTCTGAGCTCTGTGTCGAAGAAAACCAGGTTGTTGAAGCTGGTCATCCAATCGTAGAGTTCGACCCATTCAGTGAACCAATCCTTGCAGAGCAGAGTGGTACAGTCCTCTTTGCAGACATGAAGGACGACGTTACCTTGATCACTGAGGTCAACGGCGAAACTGGCAATGTCGAAAGAAAGATTACCGAGCACAGACTCGAGAACCTCCAGCCTCGTATCATCATCAGAGACGATGAGGGTAACGATATTGAAACCTATACAATGCCAGGTGGTGCTTACATCCAGGTTTCTGAGGGAGACAAGATCGGTGCAGGTACAATCCTTGCTAAGCTTTCTAAGGCTTCCCAGAAGACAAACGATATTACCGGTGGTCTTCCAAGAGTTGGTGAGCTTTTCGAGGCAAGAAGACCAAAGAACCCAGCAGTCCTTGCTCAGGTTTCTGGTACAGTCGAAGTTGGTGAACTCCATAAGGGTAAGGTTGCTGTTACAGTTACCGACTTCTTTGGTAAGGAGTTCAAGCACCAGGTTCCTGTTACAGCAAACCTCCTTGTAAGAACTGGTGATACTGTAGAAGCAGGCGAACCAATCTGTGATGGAGCAAAGAGCCCACACGACATTCTCAACATCCTTGGCGAGAATGCTCTTCAGGCCTTCCTTGTAGATGAGGTTCAGCAGGTTTACAGAACACAGGGTGTAGATATCAACGATAAGCACCTCGGCATCATCATTCGTCAGATGCTCAGAAAGGTTCAGATCGTTGATGTTGGTGATACAGACTTCATCCACAACCAGCAGGTCGACAAGCATGCCTTCATGGTTGAGAACGAGAGAGTTATTGCAGGCGGTCTCAAGCCAGCTGTTGCAAAGCCACTCTTGCTTTCAATTACACGTGCTTCCATTGCAATGGGCTCATTTATTTCAGCTGCTTCCTTCCAGGAGACAACTAAGGCCTTGACAGATGCGGCAATTGCTGGTAGTAAAGATGAGTTGAGAGGTCTCAAGGAGAACGTTATCATTGGACACCTCATTCCAGCTGGTACTGGTATGAAGAAGTACAGAAACGTTGAACTTGAAGACGAGAAGCTGCTCGAGGAGCTCAAGAATAAGGTCGATGAAGCCAAGGCTAGTTTGAAAGCTGAGGAAATCGACGACAGTGACTTCGATGCAGCAGAGCTTGCAGATATGAGAACTGTAGGAGATCAGGCCGAATTCGAGGCTGCTGGCCTTGATGAGGAGGAAGATAACGAATAAGCTGCCTGTTGGCTCTTATTTGTCCTTCGTGGTCAACGATCTCATGCTGACTGCAGTTTTTGATAGAGGTGCCGCTTGTGCGGCGCCGATCTCCATATGTGAGAATGGAGATCAAACAAATTAAGGAGTGTATCGAAAGATGCCTACTATTAATCAGCTTATTAGAAAGGGTAGAACTAGTCAGAAGAAGAAGACTAAGTCCCCAGCTCTTGAAGGATGCCCACAGAAGAGAGGTACCTGTACAAGAGTTATGACCGTAACCCCTAAGAAGCCAAACTCAGCTCTTAGAAAGGTTGCTCGTGTAAGACTTTCAAACGGTATTGAAGTCACCGCTTACATCCCTGGTATTGGCCACAATCTCCAGGAGCACTCTGTTGTTCTCATCAGAGGCGGACGTGTAAAGGACCTTCCTGGTGTACGTTATCACATCATCCGTGGTAGCAAGGATACACTTGGTGTTGCTGACAGAAAGAGAAGCCGCTCTAAGTACGGTGCAAAGAAGCCAAAGGCTTGATAGGAGGGAAAGAGAACTATGTCTAGAGCAAAAACCCCAGTCAGGCCAGAGCGCCGTGACGTTGTTTATAACAGCGTAGCAGTCGAAAAGTTCATTTGTCGCATGATGCTCAACGGAAAGAAGAACCTTTCCACAAGCATTCTCTACGATGCAATGAAGCAGATCGAAGAGAAGGCAGGTCAGCCAGCACTCGAAGTCTTTAACAAGGCAGTTGACAATGTAAAGCCAATGGTCGAAGTTAAGGCAAGAAGAGTTGGTGGTGCAACCTATCAGGTTCCAACCGAGATCAGAGAGTCCAGAAGAGAAGCTCTTTCAATGAGATGGATCATCGCAGCTGCAAGAGCTAGATCCGGAAAGAGCATGGCAGAAAAGCTCTCCAACGAGCTCCTTGATGCATTCAATTCAACAGGTGCAGCTTTCAAGAAGAAGGAAGATATGCACAAGAATGCAGATGCAAACAAGGCATTCAGCCACATCAGATTCTAATTTTTGGAATCATGAAAAAGAAGGCAGTCCTGAGTGGCTGCCTCTTTTTTTGACAATAGAAAAGGGGGATTGGTCATCCCAATCCCCTAATACATATATAATATATTAGTTGTTTCTTGCTTCCTTGATTGCCTTTGCAAGCTGATCTGCACAGCTTGTAGATCTGAAGCCGCATGTATTTCCTTCAAGTAGTGATGCAACTTCATTGGCATCCTGACCTTCGATTAGTTTCCCAATGGCTTTCAAGTTTCCATTGCAACCACCCTGGAAGGAAACATCGTGAAGCTTTCCATCTTCATCGATCTTGAAGCTGATACTATGTGCACATGTTCCTTTTGTTCTGTATGTTATTTCCATCTTCTTTCTCCTTCGATTAAAATAGCTATAATAGAGAGACAAGACAAGCTATATTCAAATAAATCAGATAATGTTTTACTATCATAAGTGAACTGTCTTGGTTATATAAAAGTAATATTAATTGTCTCTTCAGGCCAGCTGTTTGAAATGTAATCTAGGAATAAAAATAAACAATTAGAATAGGTATTGACCTTTTCTTATTAAACCTATATTGTTCTTATCGTGTCCGTACTGGGGTACGTATGTATCTGTATGGACTTGCGAGCCAAACCGACTCAAATCCGAATGGGTTAAAGTAAGGTGGTTCCAGATATATAGGTTTTTTGAATAACTTATACGTATGTCGTCAGGATTGAAAGTTGCCTGCCGACCTCTGGATTCCTTCCTGCCTTAGCCACGCTAGGATAATTAAAAGTCAGTTTGCACCTCGAATATTGATAAAGGCACGGGCCTTTATAATAAAATACTGAATTTGTGACGTATCAGTCACAAGGAGGAACTGATGGCTAAGGAAAAATTCGTCAGAACAAAGCCACATGTAAACGTTGGTACTATCGGTCATGTTGACCATGGTAAGACCACTCTCACAGCAGCTATTACCGCTCACTGTGCAAGACTCTTCGGCGATAAGGCCCTTGCTTATGATGCAATCGATAACGCACCAGAAGAGAAGGAAAGAGGTATCACAATCAACACCAGACACGTTGAGTATCAGTCTACAAACAGACACTATGCTCATGTTGACTGCCCGGGCCACGCTGACTATGTAAAGAACATGATCACTGGTGCTGCTCAGATGGATGGTGCAATCATCGTAGTTGCTGCTACTGATGGTGCTATGGCTCAGACAAAGGAGCACATCCTTCTCGCAAGACAGGTTGGTGTACCAGCTATCGTCGTATTCATCAACAAGTGTGACCAGGTCGATGACCCAGAGCTCATTGATCTCGTTGAAGAAGAGATGAGAGACCTTCTCAACTCCTATGGTTTCGATGGTGACAACTGCCCAGTTATTAGAGGTTCTGCTTACGAAGCAATGACCAACCCAGACGATCCAGAGAAGACAAAGTGTCTCGATGAGCTTCTTGCTGCAATGGATTCCTACATCCCACTCCCAGAGAGAGCAATTGATAAGCCATTCATTATGCCTATCGAGGATATCTTCTCCATCTCCGGTAGAGGTACTGTTGTAACTGGTAGAATCGAGCAGGGCGTTCTTCACGTCAACGATCCAGTTTCCATCGTTGGTATCAAGGAGACTAAGGACTCCGTATGTACTGGCGTTGAGATGTTCAACAAGACTCTTGACGAAGGTCAGGCTGGTGATAACGTTGGTGCTCTCCTCAGAGGCGTTGATAAGAAGGAAGTTGTTAGAGGTCAGGTACTTGCTAAGCCAGGTTCAATCACTCCTCACACAAAGTTCACAGGTACTATCTACGTACTCAGCAAGGAAGAGGGTGGCAGACACTCACCATTCTTCACTGGTTACAGACCACAGTTCTATTTCAGAACTACCGATATCACTGGTACCGTTTCTCTCCCAGCAGGTAAGGAAATGGTTATGCCTGGTGATAACACAACAATCGATGTTGAGCTCATCCACGGTGTAGCTATGGATAAGGGTCTCAGATTCGCTATCCGTGAGGGTGGTAGAACTGTTGCATCCGGCCAGGTTACCGAGATCAAGGACTGAAGCTAATATTAACTTGTCGGAGTCATGAGTGACTCCGGCAAGAGATTTTTGGAGATTTTTAAGAAAATGGCAAATGAAAGAATTCGCGTCAGACTCAGAGGCTTCGATGTTGAACTTGTAGAACAGAGCTCTAAGTCAATTGTTCAGACCGTAGTCAAGGCCGGTGCTAAGGTTTCTGGTCCTGTACCACTTCCAACTCGCACTAATAGATATACTGTCCTGAGGTCCCCACACGTTAACAAGAAGGCTCGCGAACAGTTCGAGATGAGAACACACAAGAGATTGATTGACATTTTGGAGCCAACTCCTAAGGTAGTTGAAGCTCTTATGAAGCTCGAACTCCCAGCTGGTGTGGACGTAGAAATTAAGCAGTGAAGTTGAGGTAAGAGATGTTAGGGCTTATCGGCAAAAAAATAGGAATGACACAGGTTTTTGATGCAAACGGCATCCTCACACCTGTGACTGTTATAAAGATTGAGGACAACGTAGTCGTTGCCAACCGAACAGAGGAGAAGAATGGTTATTCTGCTGCTGTTCTCGGTTCCGGCGACGTTAAGAAGAATCGTGTATCCAGGCCATATGCAGGTCAGTTCGGTGACGTATGTGAGCCAAAGAAGACTGTTATGGAAATGAGAGACTTCGATAAGGAAGTTTCTGTTGGCGAGGTACTCGGTGTTGATACTTTCAAGGATGTCACTTTTGTTGACGTAACTGGCACTTCCAAGGGTAAGGGCTATCAGGGCGGTATGAAGCGCTACGGTTTCGGTGGCGGTCGTGCAACTCATGGTTCTAAGTTCCACAGAGATCTTGGTGGTACAGCAATGTCCACAACTCCAGCTAGAACCTTCAAGGGTCATCGTATGGCTGGTCACATGGGTGATGAGAAAGTTACAGTTCAGAATCTGAAAGTAATCGCTGTTGACAGCGAGATGCAGGTTCTTATGGTCAAGGGTGCAATTCCTGGTCCAAACCAGAGCACTGTTGTCGTAAGAAAGGCAATTAAGAAATAAGGGTAGTGGAGCAAGATATGGAAGCTAAAGTTTATTCAACAGC
>JAFVDZ010000044.1 GCA_017478205.1 Spirochaetales bacterium
GGAACATCCATGCATTGCTCGATGATAAACTACATAAGATACAGGATGCGATGGAAAGCGAGATGAAGAAGTATACGCTTTTAGATCTGAGGGAAGGGATGCAAAACCTTTTAGCTAAAGGAAACTAACTGCATGAGACTCCGGAGTAATTCGCTTCGGAGTTTTTTAAACAAAGAAAACAAAGTGAGTGAAGATGGAGACAAAGGATTATCTTGAATATGTTGTTCAGGTCATACACAGAACAATTGTTGCCACTGTAGATGATTTGGGCTTACCCGTTACAGCAGCTATCGATATGATGGATGCAGATGATAACAGCCTCTACTTTCTTACTGCTAAGGGGAAGAGATTTTACGACAGGCTGAAGAAAAGAGGTTTTCTTGCCCTGACAGCGATGAAGGGTGAGGACACGATGAGTTCTGTTGCAATCTCTCTCCGAGGGAAGGTCAGAGAGCTTGGTCCAGAGAGGATTCCTGAACTCTTTGAAAAGAATCCATATATGCATCAGATTTATCCGACAGAAGAATCCATGAGGGCTCTTACAGTTTTCCAGATCTATGAAGGAAGTGGAGAGTGGTTCGATCTTTCCAAGAAGCCAATTGAGAGGGCCTCTTTTGCTTTTTGTGGCAAGGCAATGAAAGAGGATGGTTACTTTATCACAGATTCTTGTATCGGATGTGGAGACTGTGTGGATGTTTGTCCTCAGCACTGTATCGATAACAAAGTAGCACCTTTGGTTATAGAGCAAGAGCACTGCCTCCACTGTGGAAACTGTATGATGATCTGCCCTGCAAATGCAGTGGCAAGGAGATGATCGATATGAAGATGTTGACACAATCAGAGCGCCTCGACTACCTCGTAGAGGAGTTCAAGGCCGATTCTGAAACATATAAAAATATAGAGACACCAAGGGATAATGAGACAAAGAGAACTATTCTCAGATCTCTTATGAATATCCGTATGCCAAAGATGATGGCAGAGGATGTTCTTAAAGTCCAGGATGATTACCTTAAAGCTAGATCTGAAGAGAAGGGCATTGTGACTCTAGAAGAGATTCCAATCATCAAGGACTGTCTCTCTATTTGGCAAGGGGACATCACAAGGCTTAAGGTCGATGCTATCGTCAATGCTGCCAATTCTCAGATGCTTGGGTGCTTTGTTCCAATGCATACATGCATCGATAACTGTATTCACTCCTTTGCCGGTGTGCAGTTAAGAAATGAGTGCAGTGAAAAGATGAATCAAATGAGAATGAAGTATGGTAATGACTATGAGTGGCCAACAGCAGTGCCTATGCTCACAGGTGCTTACAATCTTCCATCTAATAATGTTATCCATGTCGTAGGACCTATAGTGCAATATAAGCTGACAGCGAAATTGGAAAAGGAACTTGCCTCTTGTTATCAGAACACATTGGATCTGTGTATAGAAAACAACCTTAGAAGTGTAGCATTCTGCTGCATTTCAACAGGAGTATTCCATTTCCCAAATAGAAGAGCTGCCGAGATCGCAGTTGAGACTGTAACGACTTGGCTTAAAAAGCATCCAGGTAAAATTGACAGGGTGGTATTCAATGTCTTTAAGGACGAGGATAAGAGATATTATGAAGAACTTTTATTTTAATGGACCAAATGGCTATCTTGAAACTATACAGAGAGGCTTGAGTGCAGCAAGAGGCCTCAGTGGGAATATGTCTTTTGGACATGGAACAAAAGAAGAAAATATAGAGAGACTGAGAAGGGAAATCGAAAGTGCAGATGCTATAGTAATAGGAGCAGGAGCCGGTCTCTCAACCTCTGCGGGCTTTACCTATTCAGGAAGCAGATTTCAACATTGGTTTGGTGATTTTGCAGCAAAGTATAATATGCCCGATATGTATTCTGGTGGCTTCATGGCCATGCAACTTGAGCAAGAAGTCTGCTGGGCCTACTGGGCAAGACATATCTATATCAACAGGTATATGGAGGCCACAAAGCCTGTTTACAGAACGCTGTTTGAGATTGTAAAGGACAAAGATTACTTTGTTATAACTACAAATGTTGACCATCAATTCCAGAAAGCAGGCTTTGATAAGAAGCGTCTCTTCTATACACAGGGAGACTATGGTCTTTTCCAGACTTTGGATGGGAAAAATGGCAAGACCTATGACAACGAGGAATGGGTGATGAAGGCTATAAAAGCACAGGGGTTTGTGAAAGATTCGCAGGGTGTATTCCAGATGCCAGATGATGGTAAAATAAGCATGAGATTGCCATCTGAGATCATTCCAAAGTGCCCAGATGATGGATCATTGGTTACAATGAATCTTCGCTCTGATGACTCTTTTGTAGAAGATGAAGGGTGGCATAGAGCATCTGCTTCCTATTCAGATTTCCTTTCTAGGCATGATAGCCTCCATGTGCTCTATCTTGAACTTGGTGTTGGATCAAACACTCCAGTTATCGTGAAGTATCCATTTTGGCAGATGAGTATGGCAAACAGGAAGGCTGTCTATGCTTGCATAAATTATGGTCAGGCGTTCTGTCCAGAGGAGATCAAGGAAAGAAGTATTTGCATAGATGGAGACATTGGAGAAGTTCTTGATCTCTGCCAAGGCAGGTGAATGAAGAGTTCATCAAGAGTGGAAATAGTGTCAGAAAATAACTAAAATGATGTGCCCCCATTTTGATTGAACGACACGTGTGTATACATAACAGCTACCTAAGAGGCAATGATTACGTCTAGTTGTTTTGTATTTGTTCTGCTAGAATAGATTTGGCAGAAACGAACAATACCATAGGAGATGGATAGTCTTTTAAAAGATTGATATGAGCATATTCTGATATTCTCATTTCAATCTGTCTTATTTTCCTATGGGGTGATTGTTATGAACGTGCAGATTTCAATTGGACTTCTTTTGCCATTTCTGGGAACCTCTCTTGGTTCTGCAATGGTATTCGTGCTGAGGCGCCAGATTTCAGAGAACCTTCAGAAGGCTCTCACAGGCTCTGCTGCTGGCGTCATGGTTGCAGCTTCTTTCTGGAGCTTGCTGGATCCAGCTTTGGAAGGTGCCGAAAAACTAGGTAGACTATCCTTTATCCCTGCAGCTATCGGCTTTTTAGTTGGCATCGGCTTTCTTCTTCTACTGGACTGCATAATACCACACATGCATATGGATAAGATGGTCGATGGACCAAGAAGTACTCTGAAACGTACTACAAAACTCATCTTGGCAGTAACACTGCACAATATTCCTGAAGGCATGGCAGTTGGCGTTGTCTATGCAGGTTGGCTCGCAGGAGAGAGTAGTGTAAGCCTTGCAGCTGCTTTCACGCTGGCACTTGGTATCGCACTGCAGAATTTTCCTGAGGGTGCAATTGTTTCCATGCCCCTCAGGGCTGAAGGTATGAGCAAGATGAAGACCTTCTGGTATGGTGTGCTTTCTGGAATAGTTGAGCCTATTGCTGGCCTTATCACATTGGTAGCTGCCACCACAGTCATATCTATATTGCCATACATGCTTGCCTTTGCAGCTGGAGCAATGTTCTACGTTGTTGTAGAAGAGTTGATTCCTGAGATGTCTGAAGGAAAACACTCAAATATAGGTACAGTGGCATTTTCTCTCGGCTTTGTGCTGATGATGGTGCTGGATGTAGCACTGGGTTGATACTGCCTGTTTTATGAAATATATCGCATAGCCAAGGGAAAACACCTTGGCCCATATTCTTTTGTCTTTTCCTGAATGGTGGTTGCTAAAGATGGACATAATGTGGATTATGACATTGTAAACAAACAACAAGGAGATATCGATGCGATCGAAAAGATATGCATTCGTCAACAGGAGAATTTGTGTTTCTTGTGGGGCATGTACAAGGGAATGCCCTAAAAGTGTAATTGCGATATATAAGGGGTGCTATGCCAAGGTCGACACAGATAATTGCATAGGATGCGGAAAGTGTTCCAAGGTGTGCCCTGTTGGGTGTATAGAGATCCGTGATAGGGAGGTCGTAAATGGACAAGAATAAGAAGTGGTACGATTATCTCTGGGTCTACTCGATCATCTATTTTGCTCTAGGATTTTTCAACATCCTGTTTGCTTGGCTTGGTATGATCGATTTCCTTCTCCCTCTTGTTATAGCAATCTTTGGTGGGAATAAGGCTTTCTGCAATAGATTGTGTGGTAGAGGCCAGCTATTTACAGTTCTTGGCAGGAAATTGAACAAGAAAGGTAAATATAGAAATACTCCCTCCTGGATGTATTCAAAGGCCTTCCGCTATGGTTTCCTTATCTTCTTCCTGACCATGTTCTCCAACATGGTCTTCCAGACATATCTTGTTTTCTCGGGAACCGATAATCTGAAGGAAGCGATAAAGCTCTTCTGGACGATACGCCTGCCTTGGGGCTGGACATATAATCAGGGTTTGGTTCCTGACTGGGTTGCTCAATTCAGTTTTGGTTTTTACAGCCTAATGCTCACATCCTTGCTTATTGGTCTCATCGTGATGGTCCTATATAAGCCAAGGACTTGGTGTTCATTTTGTCCAATGGGCACAATGACACAGACAATTTGCAAGCTGAAGAATGCAGATAAGGATGAAACAAATCCTTGAATTTATTGTCTAGATTCACAGCTTTCTCTGTACTAGAAAACAATTTGTAGCATAAGATTAAGGAAATTTGGAGGAAAGTCATGAGAGATGAAACCAAGTGCCTGCATGCAGGCTATAGCCCAAAGAATGCAGAACCAAGAGTGATGCCTATCGTCCAGAGCACAACCTATGTATATGACTCAACTGAAGAGGTTGCTTCTGTCTTTGATGAACCAATGAAGTCCTTGATCTATTCAAGATTTGCAAACCCGACCGTAATGGCTGTAGAGGATAAGATTGCTGCTCTTGAGGGCGGGGTTGGTGCTATGTGCACAACCTCAGGCCAGGCGGCTTCTCTCTTATCTATCTTGAATATCTGTGAAGCTGGAGACAGTATAATCAGTACATCTGAAATTTATGGTGGAACTGTCAATCTTTTTTCATTCACACTCAAGAAGCTTGGGATCGAGTGTATCTTCATCGACAAGAATGCATCTGATGATGAACTTGATAAGGCATTCAAGCCAAATACAAAGCTTGTCTTTGGTGAAACGATTGCGAACCCTGCACTCACAGTCTTCGATTTCGAGCGCTTTTCTGCACTAGCTCACAGACATGGTGTACCACTTATCATCGATAACACATTCGCAACTCCAATTCTCTGTAAGCCATTTGAATTCGGAGCAGATATTGTAATTCACTCCACAACCAAGTATATGGATGGCCATGCCCTCCAGGTAGGTGGTGTAATTGTAGACGGTGGGAAGTTCGACTGGGCAAATGGAAACTTCCCATGCCTTACAGAGCCAGATGAATCCTATCATGGTGTATCTTATACAAAGACATATGGAAACAAGGCTTATATCACAAAGGCAAGAATGCAGCTGATGAGAGACTTCGGAGTCTATCCTGCAGCGCATTCAGCATTCCTTCTCAATATCGGTCTTGAGACATTGGCTGTAAGGATGAAGCAATATTGCCAGAATGCTCTTACTGTAGCAAAATACTTCGAATCATCACCTTATGTTGAAAGTGTCAGCTATCCTGGACTTGAAAATGATAAGTACCATGATTTGGCAAAGAAGTATCTCAAAGGATCTAGTGGTGTAATTTCGCTTGTCATAAAGGGTGGAAGAGAGAAGGCAATGCAGTTCATGAATGCTCTCAAGCTCGCATCAAACGAGGTCCATGTTGCCGATATCAGGACCTGTGTCCTCCATCCAGCTAGCGAGACACACCGCCAGCTTACTGATGAACAGCTAGTTGCTTGTGGCATAAACGGTGGCATGGTCCGCTTCTCTGTAGGACTTGAGAATGTCGAAGACATTATTGAGGATATAGAGCAGGCCTTCAAGAAGATAAAATAAAGTTATTGAGCCGATGGGACATGTTGTTCCATCGGTTTTCTTTTATAGATATTCAACTTCTCTGTCGATGTGTTAAACTTCTTGAATCTGGAGTTAAAAATGAGATCGATTCATGAGAAGGGAACAGCAGTAAAGCAGATTTCCCTGTTGTTTTCACTTGCCTTTTTACTTTCTGTGCCATTTGCAGTCATCCATACAGGTGAAAGGGATGTGTTATCTGCATTCATGAGAATTCTGTTCAGTCCATGTCCTCTTGTAACTGATTACTATCGTTTAGGAAGCCTTCCTGCAACATTTCTGAACGCAGGGCTCTGTGGTCTTGCGTGTACAGCACTATTCTTCCTTTTGGATGATGGGCAGTTGATCGGAAGTAACTGGGCTGGCTACTTTCTTGTGATCGCCCATTGCTTCTATGGCCTTAACCTTCTTAACATGTGGCCTCCTGTTCTTGGTATCTTCGTCTATTGTAAATTCAAGAAACTTCATTTTAGAAACCATCTGGATATCGCAATGTTCTCAACTGCATTTGGGCCATTTATAAGCGAATTGCTATTTAGATATCCAATTCAATTCAACATCCCATTCTCATTTGGCTCTTATACCATAAATCTGTATGGTATCTTTACATCATTGCTCTTGGGTCTTTTTCTTGGTTTCACAATTCCTGCAATGCTCCCTGGTGCAAAGATCCTTCACAAAGGGTTCAATCTATACAATGCAGGCCTTGCCTTTGGCTTATTGGGTTTCATGATCTTCTCTTTTCTCTACCGTTCTTTTGGACTTAGAAGTGTAGAAGCAGTCTTCAGGGAAAATATCGCATACGACCAGTATAGGAATGGTTACTTCCTGTTCTGCAACAGTTTCTTTATTGTAATGTTCCTGATCTGCATCCTGATTGGATTCTTTTTGAATGGAAGAAGCTTCAAGGGGTATGGGAAACTACTTTCTTCAGACAAACTTGGTATCGACTATATCATCGCCTACAATGATTCTCTTTGCTGGATCAATATTGGTCTCTATGGCCTGATGATATTGCTTTATCTCGATGCAATCATCCTGATTACTGATGGAGCAGGTTGGACAGGTGCAACCTGTGGTGTAACTCTTGCTGCAATGTCCTTTGCAGCTGCAGGCCAGAATCCAAAGAATGTGCTCCCAATTATTATCGGCTACATCATAGTTTTTGTATCAGAGATATATATATGCACAGTCCTCAATATTCCTTTGGTCTGGTCGTTGTCGACCCAGAGTTACATAAACGGCTTTGCATTCGCAACAGGTCTTTGCCCATACTCTTGGTATTTTGGTCCTTTGGCAGGTGTCCTTGCTGGTGTAATAAATGCAGTTCTGTGTACAGCAACAAGCCAGTTGCATGGTGGACTTGTGCTATATAATGGTGGTCTCACTGCTGGGCTTACTGCTTTGATTCTGACTCCGATACTGGTGCTCTATTGGACCAAGAAAGAGTGAAAATGTTTTGATTTGTTGATTTTTCTATCAAAATTCATTTGATTTTTTAAATAGCATTATAAAAAAATCAAAAAATCAAAAGAAAAATATAATTTCATTGACAATACTAAAATGCGATTTTACCATTGAGAATAGAATTGAAGATACCGGCTTTGCTGGATATCTCTTTGATTGGGGAGGTAAATATGATTCCATGCATAACAAAAATGGAAATTATTCCAGTAGCTGGACATGATTCCATGCTGCTTAATCTCAGTGGTGCACATGCTCCATACTATACGAGAAATATTGTCATTCTCACTGACTCAAATGGAACAGAAGGTATTGGAGAGGTTCCTGGTGGAGAAAAGATCACCAAGGCTCTTGAAGATGTAAAGCATCTTGTTGTGGGAACCCGCATTGCTGATTACAAGCAGACTTTAAATGCAGTTAGAAAGTGGCTTTCTGAGAATATCAAGGACGATGTCCGTGGTCTTCAGACTTTCGACCTCAGAACAGGTGTTCATGTAGTCACTGCTATCGAAGCTCCTCTGCTCGATCTCATGGGCAAATTCCTCGATGTGCCTGCTGCTGCTTTGATGGGCGATGGTATCCAGAGAGAAAGAGTAAGATTCCTCAGCTATCTTTTCTATATCGGTGACAGAAAGAAGACTACACTCGAATATCAGTCAGAGCTCGACTCCGATTGCGAATGGTATCGTCTCAGAAACGAAGAGGCTCTCACTCCAGAAGCTGTTGTAAGACTTGCAAAGGCATCTCACGACAAGTATGGCTTTGAAGACTTCAAACTCAAGGGTGGTGTTCTCGATCCACACGAAGAGGTAAAGGCTGTTACCGCTATCAAGGAAGCATTCCCTAACGCTCGTGTCGACCTTGATCCAAATGGTTGCTGGTCACTCAAGCAGGCTCTTGAAGTTGCTCCAGATCTCAAGAAGGTACTTGCATACTGCGAAGACCCATGTGGTGCAGAAGCAGGCTTCTCTGGACGTGAAGTCATGGCTGAATTCAGAAAGGCAACAATGATGCCTACAGCTACCAATATGATCAACACAGATTGGAGACAGATGTGTCATACAATCGCACTTCAGAGTGTAGATATCCCTCTTGCAGATCCTCACTTCTGGACAATGGAAGGCTCTGTTCGCGTAGGTCAGCTCTGTAACGATTTCGGTCTCATGTGGGGCTGTCATTCAAACAATCACTTCGATATCTCTCTTGCAATGGTAGTACAGTGCGCAGCTGCTATCCCTGGCAAGATGAATGGTATTGATACTCACTGGATCTGGCAGGAAGGCAGAGATCGCCTTACAAAGGCTCCAATGCAGATCAAGGACGGCTGTATCGACCTTCCAAAGAAGGGTGGTCTTGGTGTTGAGATTGATAGAGAGCAGCTCGAGAAGGCTCACAAGCTCTATATGGACAAGTGCTATGGAAAAGGCGCCAGAAATGACGCTGTCGGTATGCAGTTCCTGATCAAGGACTGGGTATTCGACCACAAGAGACCTTGTCTTGTTAGATAAATTAGTACCCCCATTCTACTTATAAAGATTGTTTTTAGTAGCTATGCCAGATGGTGTAGCTACTTTTTCAAATTACAGAGATAATAAAATTTGATGAGAGCAAATTAAACCGCTCCCAAAAAGGAAGCGGATCATTGTCATCTTATTACTACAGATTTTTCTGTCTGTATCTAATTCGATTACATATTATTTACAGTCCAACCAGCAGGGATACCATTTTGTGAATCTGATTCCCAGAAGGTAGCTGCTGCTGGTCTGAAGAATGTTCCACTGGAATGAACACCCCAAAGCCATCTATCGGTTGGGTAAGATGCTCCTGCAGCTATAGATGTTGCATGACAGGTAACTTTATTTATGTTCATGCAGCCACCGAACATTGAAGCATAGCAGCGAGTGACCAATTCTTCTGCCTTTAGAACTGGAGCCTCTGTGAGTTCTGTACAGTCTTGGAACATTCCTTGATAGCAATGTTCAGCCAACGTTGTTGCAGGAAGAGCGGGTGCTGTTGTAAGTCCTGTGCATCCTTGGAACATACTATAGTAACATCTTTCATCCAACGTTGTTGCAGGAAGTTCTGGTGCTGTTGTAAGTCCTGTGCAATCCCTGAACATACCCTCATAGCAGCTTATATCCAAAATGTCTGCAGGAAGCTCTGGTGCTGTTGTAAGTCCAGTACATCTTTCGAACATGTGGTTATAGCAGCCTTCGGCTAATTTTGTTGCTGGAAGAACCAGAGCTTTTTTTGGATGGTCAATTATATTTGTGTTCTTGAAAAATAATTTTGTGAAGACAGATGCATGATTTTCCAAAGAAGTAAGATCTTTGAAATCTGTTGAATTGATGAGGCTCATAACATTGCCATATACATAGCACTCTGTATCACATTGGATAGTATAAAGTGTTGAAGCACCAGTAGTACTTGATCTGTCGTCGTAGAAGCTGATGGTCTTACCTGCAGGTACTGTGATATCGACAGAAGTGGACAAAGTGACATCCTGTATTTCTCCATCATCAATCGAATATTTCAGCTTACTATCATTTGCTACTAAATTGAAGACTTGGAATGTGACTTTCATGTCACTCGAACCATAGTTTTCCAGTGTGAGAGGTGTCTTTTTTTCACTGGATGTCTCGATAGGTATGGCCTTGCCTTTGTCAGAATCGCAAGATACGAAAGTAAATCCTATAACCAGGATTACCAGAAAAGAAACAATAATTCTTTTGAGCATTTTTACCCCCTGTAAAAAA